>DUQY01000003.1 GCA_012837565.1 Bacteroidales bacterium
CAATTAGCAAAAAAAAACTTAACCTTTTTTTTAAAAAATGGTGTTTCAATAAATTGTCTTGGGGTTTTGTTTTAGAGGAGTCTCTATTCTGTCGTGCTGAAAAAACTTTGATAAAAACGTAAAAATGTGATTGTCAAGGCTTTTCAATACTTCTGAATTTAAGATTTAATAAGATTTATCCTAACCAAATCAACTCTTCGTTTTAATTTTTTAAAACGAAGATTCAGTGCGCTGAATCTTCGTTTTATTTTCGTGAAACAGCGTTTCATTTTTCTATCTCTTCGTTTCATTTTTAATAAGCAGTAAATTGGTAATTTGCCTAAATAATAAAATAATTACCAAAGCATATTAAAAGAAAATTAGAAAGTCAAAACCCTATCACTATCAATAACCCAATCGGCAAGATTGCCCATAGTGGATTTTTCAGCACCCTCAAAATAAGGATGATTCTTATAAATACCACAACGAGTCATACAAGTACCACAAACCTTAACCTCAACCCCATTAGCAATTAAATCCTTCAACATCTTCGATAAATCCTGATCATAACCCAGAGGAGGTTTGCATATATCCCTAGCCATATCCACAGAATCATTCATAAGAAAAATCCTAATCACATGACCTTTATCCCTTAGGGTATCAGCCAATCTCAAACCATTCCACGTAACATCAGTATTATCGTATGGCTCCCTATTAAAAACAATCAAAACCTTCATAATATATTATTTTAAAAAATTAAATCACAAAAACCTCAGGCTCTCTCCTAACCCCGCACTGCTCTTCAAGCTCCCTCTTATGGCGAATATAATCAGAATCATCGAAAAACTTAGCCTCAGTAGGACAAAACTTAACACAGGCACAGCATTTTATGCAAATACCAATCATTTTACTAACATCATCATAGGAAATAGATCCCATTGGGCAAACTTCTGCACATAATTTACAATCTATGCAATTATCGTTAGTCTTAGGTTTAACCTTTCTAATATCCACAGGTTTGTCGTCCTTATTCTTAGGCATATAATAAGGCCTATAGGGTCTATTCCCTTTGACTTCAATTTTAGCGAAATCTTCTTCTGATATCTTCTTTGAAATCATATCAGCAAAATCTCTACCTATAGATAAATCCTTACCATCTGGCCTATCCTTAGCTAATATCTTAGAAAAACTATGCTCTCCTATAAATGCTCCACCTGCAATAACTTTAAACCCATTAAGAGTAAGTATATCATTAAATTCTATTAGTGCATCATCATAATGTCTATTACCATATACAACCACAGGTATAACCAATGTTTTATCACCCTTTATTGTATTAAGGTAGCTCAGCAAAATATTAGGAACTCGACCTGCATATACTGGAATTCCGATTAGCAGAATATCGTTAGAATTAAAGCTTTGTCCATTAAGTCTCTGCTTTGGCAAGGTAAAGTCAATAACTTCACCTATTTCTATATCACTCTTTTCAAATAATTGCTTACCTATCTCTTCCAAAACTTTTTTAGTTGTTGAGGTAGGGCTAAAGTACATTATGTTTAGTTTTATCATATCTATTTTATTGTATTATATAGTCATTTGAGGGGTTATTCCTACTCATAAAAAACAATTATACGTTTGGAATTTTGTCATTCTTAGTTGGAGAATATGTAATTAATATGATGTAATATGTAATTAAACAATGAAATCTGAAGACATAATAATCCAAATATATATATTAGTCCTTCATGAAAATTATCCAATCCCAGTCTTCTGGGTTTCCTACTCCTACGCTTGGTGTGTATAAGAATAGTTTTATTGTAGCATTAGGATTAGATTTTAGATATTCCCTCACTTTTACCAATCCTTGGACTGATGCCCATACTTGTTCGTAATCGTATTCTGTTTCGTTTGGATTGAAAACGTTTTCATAGCCTGCTCTTGGAAAAATAATATCATTTGTAAGTACGCGTTGAAATTGATTGGCAGGTAATATATTTTGTGGTATTGCAATATGTCCTTTTCCCATCCAAATAATGCTTCCGTCAAAAATAACTTGATTTGCTTCTTGGTATATTAATTTTATATTCCCAAAATCGCCTGGAGCGTTGTACTGAGTTGTGATTGTGAAGCTTGAGGTTGGTACATTATAAGTTGTTTCAACGCCTCCTTCAAACTCATTTGTTAGGTAGTCAACCTTAAGCATTAGGACTTTGGAGCTAATTTCCAGCTCTTCATCTTCGCATGATGAAAACAGAAAAATGCTTAGAAAAGCCACAATAAGAATTGATATATATTTGAATATTAAATTTATTGTTTGCATAATCTTTCTTGTATTAATAAGAAACAAAGATACATTGAAAAATTAAAAAATGCAAATTCATACTAAGAAAAAATGCAGAAGCTTTTTAGGACTCCTGCATTTATAAAGTTATTGCTATGAATTAAGTTTATTGTTTTGAGAATTCCTCGTAAAAGTAGGTAATTGTTTCTATACCGTTGTAGAACTGCTCTAATGGATAGTTCTCATTAGGGGAATGGATTGCATCTGTTGAAAGTCCAAAGCCCATAAGTATTGATTTTATTCCTAATATTCTTTCAAAGCCTGCAACAATTGGAATTGAACCACCGCTTCTTGTTGGCACAGGTCTCTTTCCGTAAGTTCTTTGGTAAGCTTTGTCTGCTGCTATATAAGCTGGCATATCGATAGGAGACACATAAGCATATCCGCCGTGAAGAGGTGTTACTTCTACTTTAACGCTTTTTGGCGCTAGACTCTCGAAGTGTTTTTGGAAACGTTCGGTTATTACATTATAGTCTTGGTCTGGAACAAGGCGGAATGAGATTTTAGCATGTGCTGTTGAAGGAATAACTGTTTTTGCTCCCTCTCCTTGGTATCCTCCCCATATTCCACAAACGTCTAATGATGGACGTATGCCTGTTCTTTCAATTGTTGAATATCCTTTTTCGCCATGTAGCTCCTCAACATCTATTTCTTTCTTGTATTCTTCTTCGTTATATGGTGCTTGTGACATTAATGCTCTTTCCTCATCTGACACAAAGACTACTTCTTTGTAGAATCCAGGAACCGTTATATGGTTATTCTCATCAGAAAGCTTGGTTATCATTTCGCAAAGTATGTTGATTGGGTTTGCAACTGCTCCTCCATAAAGTCCAGAATGCAAATCTCTGTTTGGTCCTGTTACTTTTACTTCAACATATCCAAGTCCTCTAAGTCCTGTTGTGATTGAAGGGGTGTCAGGTGATATCATTCCAGTGTCGGAAACAAGGATAATATCAGCTTGAAGAAGTTCCTTATGCTCTTCACAGAAAGGATAAAGTGATGGTGAGCCTACTTCTTCTTCTCCCTCTAACATAAACTTAACGTTACAAGGTAATTGGTTGGTTTTAACTAAGTATTCGAATGCTTTTGCGTGCATAAAGGATTGTCCCTTGTCGTCATCAGCTCCTCTTGCCCATATCTTGCCATCTTTGATTACTGGTTCGAATGGGTCAGTGTTCCAAAGTTCTAATGGATCCACTGGCATAACGTCATAATGACCGTAAATCATTATAGTTTTTAGCTTAGGGTCTATTATCTTTTCTGCATAAACAACTGGGTTTCCTTGTGAAGGCATTACCTCACACTTATCTGCTCCTGCTGCAAGGATGAATTGTTTCCATTTCTCAGCACAACGTACCATATCTTCTTTGTGTGCGTCTATTGAAGAGATTGAAGGGATTCTTATTAATTCGAAAAGTTCTTCTAAAAACCTTTCTTTGTTTTCTTCGATGTAGTTTTTGATGTTATTCATCTTGTGTTTTAAGTTTTTATTGTTTATTCTGATTCTTCTTCGTAGTACTCTGGAATGACTAAATCATCCTTTGAAAGTACTGGAAAGTTAATATAATCTCTTATTATGGCAGAGCTTGGGTATAATTCTTTTAAGTGAACATATAACCCATATGCATTTAGTTTTGAAGTGTAGTCTCCACATTTTACTGTGAAGTTTGGCTCTTCAAAAAAGACATATGCTCTTAAATCTGGAAATCTATTTGCTAGCTCCTCTCTTAAATCAAAAGCCTTTTGCTTTGAACCAGGACCTGTAAAGACACCTACCTTTATACGATATCCAGGTGCTGTTCTGGCTATTTCATTAAATGTAATATGTTGTTCTAATATTGTTTGAAGTCTTCCATCTGCAATAACTTCTACTTGAGCCTCTGAAGTAACTGCTCCAATTAATAGGATGGATAATATAATAAATCTTTTCATTCTAAGCTATTAGCGTTTACTTTGCTGCTCCATGAAGCTGAACAACTGGAACAATTAGAACTGGAACTGGAGAAAGGTTAATCATTTGCTGTGAGTATGGTCCTAAGAAAAGTAAATTTGAAATTGTCTTTTCTTGTTCTGTCATCACAACAATTAAGTCGGCATTAATACTGTTTGAATATTCAATTGTTGCAGTGGTGATATTTTCTGCATCTACGTATTCTACAGTATGTGGCAATTTATGTTTGTCTAGGAATGTTTCAACACTCTTTACATAACCTACAACTTCATTTCTTACCGTTTGAACTCTTGTTGTCTGAACTCCAAGTACTGCAATATTAGATTGTGGGAACATCTTTGCAAATTCAATTGTCCAAGGCACCTTCTGTCTTGTGTCTCTTGAGGAGTCAATTGGAAGTACTATCTTATCAAGATGTTTATCAAAATTAAACGTTTCTCTAATTATTAGGACAGGAGTTTCGCACTCGGTCACTATTTTAAAAGTATTTTGTCCTGCATATTTTTCATCGAAACCTCCTCTACCATGTGCTCCGATAACAATCAAATCAGGCTTTTCTGTCTTAGCTAAATTAGCCATTGCTTGATAAAC
>DUQY01000004.1 GCA_012837565.1 Bacteroidales bacterium
ACTACAAAAAGGCTAAAGATTACTTTAGTAGCTTCCTTAATGCCAGCATTGGAGAACACCCTCAATTAATTTCAGATGCTCATAATCGTATGGCCGATTGCTATTATATGGAAAGAGATTTCAATAATGCAATCAAAGAATATAATTATGTTATTAATGCCAACCTTATCGATATTGACTATGCAACCTATCAAAAAGCATTATCAGTAGGAGCATTAGGAAACGTGGCAAACAAATCAAATATATTACAAAAAGCAATCACTGATTTCCCAAATAGTTCATATAAAGCGAGCATGTTGTTTGAGCTTGCAAATGCCTACTTAGTATTAGAACAAAACGAGAAAGCACTTCAAACATATACTAAGGTTGCCCAAGACCATCCGCAATCAATTCATGCCAAAACTGCAATTAGCAAGATTGGAATGCTTTATTATAAGGACGGAAAAGATGATTTAGCACTAAAAACCCTTGATAAGTTGGTTAAGTCTTACCCTAAAACTGAAGAATCTAAGTCTGGGATAAAAAGTATAAGAACAATTTATGTTAGCCAGAACAAGGTTGAAGAGTTTTCTGAATACATAAAAACAATACCTGATGCAAACTTCACAGTTAATGAAGAGGATTCAATAACTTTTGAAGCCGCAGAAAGCTTATATATGGCTGGAGAATGCAAGAAATCAATTAAAGGATTTAGAGATTACCTAAAGAAGTTCCCTATTGGCTTCTTCTCTGTTAATGCTAACTATTACTTGGCAGATTGTTTAATGAAAGAAAACAAAAAAGATAGTGCCTTGATATCTTATTTGTTTATTTGTTCAGCTCCAAAGAATATGTTTACAGAAAACTCCTTATTAAATGCAGCAAATATAAGCTATGAAACAAAAGAGTATAAACAAGCAAATGAATTATACAAAAGGTTACAAAAGGAGACCGAAGTAAATAATCATAAGGCTCTGGCCGAGATTGGAATAATGCGAACAGATTTCTATTTATCACAATATCAATCAGCTCTTTTGTCTGCTCAAAAGGTACTGTTAATTGCAAAAAATACAAGTACAACAAATGACGAAGCAAATTATATAATTGCTAAAAGCTATTATTCAATGGGTGATACAGTTAATGCACTTAAGGAATTTACTAAGCTAAAGAAGTCTAAGAATGGAGATTACTCAGGTGAGGCTAACTATGTTTTTGCAGAAAACGCCTTTAATAATCAAAAGAATGCAGAGTCAGAAAAGCTAATATTAGCTATATCAGCAAACCCAACAAGTGAATACTGGTTGGCAAAGTCAATTATTTTATTGGGTGACATTTATGTAAAGAAAAACAAGACCATGATAGCTAAACAAACCTACCAAAGTATTGTTGATAATTATGATGGTGATGAACTTATAGATATTGCAAAAGCTAAGATTGAAGCAATTGAGGCAGCAGAAAATGCAATTAAAGAAAAGACAGAGATAAAAGCTAAGCAAATAAAAGAAGAGGTTGACGAAATCATTATTGATGGAAGCAACTCAAATTCCAAACCATTACCAGAGGCTAATTAAACTCAATAATAATACTAAAATATATTTTGAATATGAAAACTATAAATAGAATAAAATTATTTGTATTTATATCATCAATGAGCTTTGGTTTAATGGCTCAGGCACCAATAAAAGATACTATACAAAGAGATATAAGGCAGAACTTAAATGAAAGTGTTATTATTTCAACCCAGTTTGATCCTGTGGTGAATGAGGCTATGAAAATTTCGGATAACCCAAGCATTTTCGACACAAGCTTTGCTATTCCAGACCTTAAGTATGAGATAATGAATAATGTCTTTTCTACTAAATACAATGTTGAAGAGATTAAAGCAGCTAAGGTTAAGGGAGAGCCTATTTCTATGTTATATAATGGAAACATTAAGGCAGGAATGGGTACATATCTAACTCCTTATTTCGAAGGCTTGTATTCTGAAACAAGGAATAAGTCACTGCTCTACGCCATTCATGCACGCCATTATTCTTCTCACTGGTCAATAAAAGACTATGCAAAGAATCATTTTGCTGATAACGATATTAATATTTATGGAAAGAAAATTTGGAATAAGTTCTTTGTTGATGCAAAAGCATATTATAATAATTCAATAAACTATTATTACGGATTTAATAACGACAGCATAAAACTTGACAACTCGGACTTTAGAACCTCTTGGCATAATGTTGGATTTAAAGCAAACTACGAAAGTTTATTCCGAAACGAAGATGCACTTAATCATAAACTTAGCTTTGGAATTGAAGACCTTTTTGGCAAATGGGGTTCAAACGAACTAACAGTAAAACTTGATGCAGAAGCTTCTAAGAGGTTTGAGTTATTTGATAAGGACAAACAGCTACTGGGTTTAGAATTATCCTACCTACATTCTTTGAGTAACTTCGATGTCTCAATACTTAATGCAGCTCCTTATTTCTCAAAAGATGTTATCCCTTTACTTTTCTTTACAAATCCCACACAAACCTATAATACAGGACTTGTAAGCATTAGACCTTATTTCGACTTCAAAGTTAATAAGTTTCAACTTCATACAGCCGTTGATTTCGTAACTGAATTTGGACAAGAAAAAGACTTTTATATTTACCCAACAGCAATTATATATTTCCCACTTATGCCTAAGAAGATATATTTTGAGGGAGGTTTAACTGGAAACCTTGAAAGGATTTCATTAAATACAATAAGAATTGATAACCCTTATATAAGCCCATTTCTTAGCATTAAAACCACATCGAACTATAAGTTATTTGCAAAGCTTAGCTCAACTTTCTCCAATAAACTTGGGATTAATTTAGAGGCAGGACTACAAAACTTCAGCAACCTTCATTTCTACGAATTAGAACCTTTTGCAGAATACAATAATATGTTCACTATAGTTTATGATGATGCAGTTAGGTATTATCTTAAGGCACATTTGGAATATAATATTATTAAAGTGTTTTCTCTAAACCTTGATGCAGAATTCCAATCATATAAAATGGATTTACTAGATTTTGCTTATTATAAACCAACATTTACAACCTCTCTTTCCTTACAATATATTGTAGCAAACAAGTTGATATTTGACCTTATACCTCAGTTCAAATCGGGAATGAAAGCAATGTATTTGGGAGAAGAAAAGAAATTAGATCCAATTATTGATATTAATCTAAGCATTAACTATAAATATAGCGACCAGCTTTCTTTATTTGTGAAGTTAAATAACCTTGCTTTCCAACGCTACCAAGAATACTATAACTTCCCTTCACAAAAATTTATGGGAATGATTGGAGCTTCATTTTCGTTTTAGGGTTTAATATAAATTCATAATCAATAATGATAACAAGAGAATATCTTATTGAGTTTTACAATAAGCCAATAGGGAAAGACTGCCTTAGAGATATAATAAGAGATATCGAGAAGGAATCTTTCCCTATTAGTGTTTTATACGAGATATCTTTTACCGAGAAACAAAACATTGGTTTCCATGCAGCTTGGACAATTGAAAAGATGTACGAAAAGGATGTTTTAGTTACTGATTTGATTATTGAAGACCTACTAAAAGACTATAATACTATCCCTAACTACGCCTGTGCACGGCATTATGGAAGGATACTTGCCTTAGCCCTTAAACTTAATCAGAAAGGAAAAGCTAGTCCAATTATTCAAAAGGCTATTAGAGAATCTGATGATGAAATAATAATTGAAGGATGCTTTAAATGGTTAATAGAAAAAGATATCCCAATTGGAACTAAGATGTGGCAATTAGAAATACTATCATATTATACAGAGAAACACGTTTGGGTAAAAGAAGAGCTTATAGCTACTACCGAAAAGCTAATTCTTGGCGGCAGTTCTGCAAGCATAAA
Organism: Bacteroidales bacterium; assembly: GCA_012837565.1. GTDB lineage: Bacteria > Bacteroidota > Bacteroidia > Bacteroidales > P3 > UBA10566. The sequence goes on from DUQY01000004.1 coordinate 3,888, forward strand.
TTATGGGAAACGATTACTAAAACGCTTAAAACCATAAAAATCTTCACTTAACGATAAATATTGTCAACTATCTTAAAGGTTGAGCTTTTAGTATCTTGATTTCTTTGGTAATTAGAATGGCTGTAATAATTGTTGCCACTAAGTCGGATGCAGGCATACTTAACCAAACCCCTTGTACTCCCCAAAAATGAGGTAGAATAAATAGAAGAGGAATAAGAACTATTACCTGACGAACAAGGGATAGGAATATTGCTTTTTTTGCTTTGCCAATAGATTGGAAGAAGTTTGAACAAACAATTTGAAAACCTACTATTGGGAATAAAATAAAGACTATTCTAAATCCTTTTGATGCAATATCAACTAATTCATGGTCGCTTGTAAATGCCTTACTTATGGTGAATGGGAAGAATTGTACAGATAAGAATGCAATTACCATAGTTATTACTCCCATAATAGTTCCTTTCTTAAGCACTTCTAAGACCCTGTCGTAGCGTTTTGCACCATAATTATAACCAACTATTGGTTGCATACCCTGAGTTATACCTAGCACCACCATAACAAAAAGAAAGGCAACTCTATTTATTATTCCATAGGCACCAATTGCAAGGTCACCACCGTATTTTCTTAAACTATGATTAATTAGAATAACAACACCAGTTGCTGCAAGGTTCATTAGGAATGGAGACATGCCTATTGAAATAATATCTCTAACAATTTTCTTTTTAAGTTTAAATATATCCTTTGTGAAGTGAATAACCTTATTTTTTCTCATAAAGATAAAAATAAGCCAAACAAGGGCAACGAACTGAGCTATAATGGTTGCCCAAGCTGCTCCTGCAATACCCCAATCTAAAATAATAATAAATAAGGTGAGTAAAAGGATATTAAGAACTACTGAGAACAAGGTTACATACATTGCCAAATTTGGATAGCCAGAAGAGCGTAATAAGGCATTAAGTCCAAGATATAGAGATGTTAAGACATTCCCACTCAGAATAATAAACATAAACTCTCTTGCAAACCCTATGGTCGCATCACTTCCACCGAACATATACAGCACCTCGGTAAGGAATGGAAGAATCAAAAGAGTTAGACCAATTCCTATAATTAAGTTTAAGATTACAACATTACCGAGAACCATTTTTGCTGATTCAATATCTCTTTCCCCTAATCGAATTGACATAACTGCTGCACCCCCTACCCCAACCAAGGAACCAAAAGCTGCAGCCAAGTTCATAAGGGGAAATGTTAGAGCAAGTCCTGAAATTGCCATTGCTCCAAGCTTTTGTCCAATAAAAATGCTATCCACAATATGGTATAATGACGCTGCAATCATTGCTACAATAGCAGGAAAAGCATATTTTAGTAATAGCTTGCCGGTATCTTCTCTCTCTAATAAAAGGGTTCTGTCTTCACTCATAATTCAAATGCAAAGGTACAAAATTATGCAAGCCAACATTAATAAAACTTAGAAAGAAAAAACCAAAACAAAGGAAGAAAGATATAGGCAACTAATCTTAACCCTTACTTTGACTAATCTTTTTACCATACTTTGTATTAATAGCCATATCAAATTATTAAAACTTTTACGACATTTTTTTTGGACCTCGCATAGTCAAATTACATCTTTAAGTAGTTGTAGAGTTAAGACGTAAAACTTTGTTTCCAATTTTCTAATACAATTCACGAAAACAGTCCCGAAAGAGAGACAAAATTAAAACGCTATAATAATTTACTGAAACGCCGTTTTAAAAAAATAAAACG
>DUQY01000040.1 GCA_012837565.1 Bacteroidales bacterium
CCCAATTGTCAGGTAACTTTCTATATAAACAATGACTCAATTTATCATCCTGGGCTTCTGATGAGATATAACAAAAACTCAAGAGAAATAGCCTGCATAAATAATAAAGAAGGGATTTCGGCAAGTCCTTGGGTTGATTCATACCACGCAATAGATATTTACACTGAAGCTGTTTATGTTGAACTGAATGGTCATATTATTGAATTTACTTCTGTAAAAGGACCAGCTAATAGTGTTTCCTTTGCATCCTTTGAGTCAAATAATTATTTCACCCAATTAAAATGGGATAAAGTTCAGGGAATAGATGATATAAATCCAATATATAGGGTCAGAGACTTTGTTGTTAAATACAAAAAGAATAGTATACCAGTAAAAGAGTTTGCACGCTTTATTGGAATGGATGAAACCCAAGCAGAGGTTATGCTAATGAGGCTTGCAATTAGTGGTTTTATCAACTACGAGTCTTACCGTAAAACAGCTTTTATTAAAGAAAAGATATATGACTACATTAAGGCTAATATCAAAAAACAAGACTATGACAATATACGTTTTGTTTCCTCAACAAAAAAAGGAGCTAATGCAGTCCTAAATATTTTTGATATGGATTTAAGAATGTATGGCATTGAAAACTTTTCTTTATCCGACACTCATTTTGTTAATATAGCTCCAGTAAATGGTGAAATTGTGATGAAAAAGAATAGGAGCTTTGAGTTTAATGGAAGGATAACAGCAGGTAGATTTAATATGGGAGGTGAGAGATGTTATTTCGATTACGAAAAATTTGCACTTAATCTTCCTAAGATAGATTCAATGGCTTTCTTTGTGCCATTATACGGAGATACAAATAAAATTGTAAGAATTCAAACTCCACTTCAGAACCTTGTTTGCGAACTATTAATTGATGACCCAACAAACAAAAGTAGTATAAAAAGAGTGCCAGGCTATCCAATGCTATCTTCTCTTGAGGACTCTTATGTTTATTATGACCAGACGAAAATTCAACAAGGAGTTTATTTAAGAGAATCATTCTATTATAAATTAGACCCATTTAAGTTAAAAGACTTAATGACCTTCAAAACAGATAGTGTTAAGTTTACAGGAGTCTTGAAATCGGCAGGAATATTCCCTGATATTAAAGAGCCACTTAAGGTTATGAAAGACTACTCTCTTGGTTTTATTATTGAAACACCAAATATTGGAATGCCTGCTTATGGAGGCAAAGGAAAGTTTTACAATAGAGTGGACTTAAGTCTTCAAGGATTATTGGGTGCAGGTTATTTGGAGTATATAGCTTCACGTTCCGATTCAAGAATGTTTGTTTTCTTACCTGATTCAATGGTCTCCATAACCGATAAGTTTATTTGTTCCAATAAATCAGGTGTAGAGTTTCCTGAAGTAAGCGTAACACAAACCTCAGAACATTGGTTCCCATATAAAGATTATATGCTTGTGCATCAAAAAGCAGAGCCTTTTATGATGTATGGAGGAGAAGCTCTTCATAGTGGTACATTAATTGTTGCCCCAACTGGTTTGACAGGAAAGGGAACAAACAAATCTGCGGAAATGATTGTTGATGCTGATAACTTTAAGTTTAAAGGAATTTACTATAATGCAGATACTGCTAACTTTACTCTAATGTCATTAAATGGGTTAGATATTGCATTTAAGGCAAAAGAAGTTAAGTCTAAGGTTGATTTTAAGACAAGAAAGGGAGAGTTTAAGTCGATGGAGGGAGTAAAACCATGTGATTTAACTTACCTACAATATAGTTGTGAGGTAGATAAATTTGATTGGATAATGGATTCAAAAGAACTTGCACTTCTAAATTCGAGTAGTGTTAGTGCTGGAGATTTTGCAAAGAAAGATATTAAGAGTTTAATTGACTTAGAACAACCAGGTGCTAAATTCACAGCAACAAACCCTGTTCAAAAAGGGCTTACCTTCAATTCGGTTAATGCTACATTAAGTTTAAAAACAAATAAACTAACAGCAGACGAGGTGTTCTTAGTTAGATCTGGAGATGCAGCCATTCGTCCAACCGACCCAACAATTATTATTAGACCAGGAGCTCAAATGGACACTATTGAAGATGCAAGAATACTTGTTGACACAGAGACTCGTCTTCATGAGTTCTATTCTGCAAGGGTTCATATATTTTCGTCTTCTCTTTATTCTGCAAATGGATATATCGATTATTTGGATGAAAACAAAAAGAAACAACCTATCTTTATGGTAAAGATTAATCCTGACCCAATATCAACAAGAAGCTTAGGAACAATCTCCAAGGATAATCCAATACAATTAAGTCCTGCATTTAATTTCTTTGGAAAGGTTCAAGTTGATGCAAAAGATAGCAATTTCCTTTTCGAAGGAGGAGTTCAGTTAACACATAATTGTAATGAAAATCTTGCTTTTGTTAATTTCAAATCAAGAGTTGATGCTAATCATATCTATATACCAATTTCAGAGGCTCCAACTTCGGTTGACGGACAAAGAGTAACGGCTTCTCTACAATACAATCCTAAGAATATGGAACCTAAATCAGCTTTCCTAACAAATGATATTGAGGCTGATAATACTTTTATGACTGCAAAGGGTTTCCTAACTTACGATAAGGCTTCTAATGAATATAGGATTGCATCAATGGATAAGTTAGAGGATATGAAAGAGGCTTTAGGTGATTATCTTGTTTTGAACAAAACATCTTGTGATGCTAAGGGGCAAGGTAATATTAATATTGGTTTGAGTAAGTCTGGTGTTGTGAAAATGCAAAATTACGGCGAAATGAAGATTAATAATAACTCTCTTACTGCCGATTTTAATATGAGTATTGGTGTTAAATTCCCATTCTCTCAACTTGCCTTAGATTATATGGGAATTGAGCTTTATGAGGATATGAATCTTTCTCCTATTGAGTTTGAGACTTCCAAATACCAAGAACAACTTGTTGCAATGTATGGACAGGAAAAGGGTGTTGAAATATATGAAGATTTACTGATAACAGGGGAATGGAAAACAATACCAAAAGATATGGATTATTCTCTTTATTTCTCAAGTGTTAAGATGCAATGGGACCCTATCCTTAATTCTTATGTTTCTTATGGAGATGTGGAGTTAAGTATTGTTGGGAAGTACCAGGTGAATAAGGTTATTAGGGCTAAGATTCAGCTTGTGAAGACCTCTATTTCGAATGAGATTAGGATTTATATTGAGGCTAATCATGACCATTGGTATTTCTTCTCTTATAATGGAGCTTCCATGAGTGCTATCTCTTCTTATGATATTTTCAATGATTATATTAAAGAGACTCCTAA
>DUQY01000041.1 GCA_012837565.1 Bacteroidales bacterium
AAAGGTGGTGATGAGAAAATCCAAGAAACATTAAAAAAATTAGGCTTTGCGTTTAGGGATGAGTTTTCATTAGATGAGAATGTTCGTAGGTTGAAATCAAGGAATGAGAATAATCTGATTAAAATTAATGAACGTAGAGATGAGTTGAAGGCAATGACCAACATCAAAGAGACTAAGAAAGATGCACCTATTGAAAAATCGTTAGTGTTGGTTGAGAAACATTATAATAGGGATATTGACCTGAAAAAGATTAGTGTTAAGAAGTGGCTAACGATGAAAAATCAAGTTTTGGAAGATATTAAACGTTCGCAAAAGAATAAGTAATGGCAGACGAAAAGAAAATAATTGAAGAGGTAAGTGGCGCGGTTGTAAAATTGACCGAGGTATTCAAAGGGTTGCAAGAAGTGATTAATGGCAATTTAACCCAACAGGAGCAACTCATCCAATATATGACCGAGCTGAAAGATGCTATTGGTTCAAGTAAGGAGTTGAAAGACTTCGTAAAAGTGTCCGCAGAAATGCAGAAGACTCAACAGGCACTTTCAAAAACTCAATCGGATGCTATAAAAATTCAACAGGAAGCTGAGAAACTCAAGCAACAGGAAATACGAACAAATATAGCAGCTACAAATGCATTAAAGGCTGAGGAACAACATAAGCAAGCAGCTATAAGGACTGACAGTGCATTATCAAGGGAGAAAGAACGATTAAGGAAGTTGCAAGAAAAAGCCACAAGGGAAAGCGAAAAAGCAAAGTCAGCATATCAACAAGAATCAGCTAGGTTATTGGAATTAACGAAAAGAGCAAAAGATGCAGCTGTTCAATACGGAGTTAATTCTAAACAGGCGAAATCATTAAGATTAGAGCAACAAAAATTAGACAAGAGCATTAAAGCTGTTGATTCAAGCCTTGGCATCCATAATCGTAATGTGGGTAATTACGGGAGCGCTTTACAGGGGGTTGCAGGGAAATTGTTAGGAGCATTTGGAATAGTAGGTGGGATTCAATTATTGTCAAAGGCTTTAAAATCAGCGTTTGCAGTTTCAAGAGATTATGAAAAGCAAAATGCCGTATTAGCAGGTGTTTTAGGTAAAAATACAAGCGAAATAAGCAAGTTAACAAAAGAGTCTAGAAGGTTAGGCGCAACAACGGCATTTACCGCATCTGAGGTGGTTGAGTTGCAGGTTGAACTTGCTAGACTTGGGAAAACAGAAAGCGAAATAATCGCAATGACTGAGGGTATAGTAGATGCTACGATTGCGCTGGGCAGTGAAACAGGCGAAACAGCCGCATTGGTTGGGGCAACTCTTAACGCTTTCCAGTTGAAAGCAAGAGACAGCTCTAAGGTGGCGGACATACTGACATTGTCAACACAAAGGAGTGCATTGTCATTCCAGAAGCTGAATGTGGCTTTACCAATAGTTTCAGGCGCAGCAGCAGCAGCGGGGTACTCTCTTGAGCAAACAGTAGCAATGTTAGGTCAGGCAGCGGATAGAGGTATTGATGCAAGTACAGCAGCGACTTCATTACGAAATATATTTTTAGAATTATCTAAAAAAGGGATAACATTAAGTGAAGCACTTGAAAAGATAAACAAATCACAGGACAAACTTTCAACTGCAAATGAACTTTTCGGAAAAAGGGCAGCAGTTACGGCATTAGCCTTGGCCGATACAACTGACAAAACAAAAGATCTGACCGAAGCTTTAGAAAATGCTGGCGGCACAGCTAAGGAGGTAGCTGAAACTCAACTAGACACTTTAGATGGGCAGATAAGATTACTTAGTAGCGCATGGGAAGAGTTCATTTTGCAATTAGGTAATGCAGATTCAGCACTTGGTAAGTTCGCGGTTGGTACTATTGAATTTTTGAAAAATGCTTTAATCCAATGGACTAATATAGATGACCACCTGGCACTTATTTTCAGAAGGACTGAGAACTTAGCAGATTCGACTTTGAAATATATGATAGAATCGGGACAGGCATTGTTCAATAGTGGGAATGAGATAGGGAAAACTTTAAAACAGATTACAGAAAATTACGAGAAATTAGCTGAAGGCGCAAAAAAAGCTATTTCATTTGAAGATTTTATAGCTGAATCATTAAGGGCAGAAAAAGAAACTATTGGAGGGGCTAGGAGAATTGCACAGTTCTATGTAAAATATCTAGAAGAAAGAGCAGCGGAAGAGAATAAAAATGCAGAAATAATAAAAGAGAAAATTAAAGTAGAAGTAGAGGAAATTGAAATAATAACAGACCTTATAAAAATTCAAGAAGAGCTATTGAAACAAGCACGGGAGATGCCAGGAAGGACTGAGCGTGAAGTCGCATCAAGGAATAATAAAATAAAGATTATTGAACTTGAAATAAAAAGATTAAAAGAATTAGGAGTAGTAGAGCAAGAAGAGGTTGAAATAACAACAGACCTTATACTAATTCAAGAAGAGCTATTGAAACAAGCACGGGAAATGCCAGGGAAAACTGAAAATGAGATAGCTGCAAGGAACAATAAAATAAAGATTATTGAGCTTGAGATCAAAAGACTAAGAGAATTAGGAGTAGTAGAACAAGAAGTTGATGATTATATAGATACTGAAGCAGAGAAGACAGAAATTCTAAAAAGAGCATTGAAAGAGCGTCAAGATTTAGAAAAAGAAGCTGGAAAAAGTGCTTTTGGACTTCAAAAAGCAGTAGTAAACGCAATATTTGAGTCTAAAAATGAGCAATATGAAAAGGATTTAGAAGCAAATTCGAAATATTATGATAATCTGTTGTCCAACGAAGAGTTAAGTCTTGAACAAAGAGCATTATTTGAAGCTCAAAGAGTTGAGAAAGAAAATCAAATAAGAGCCGACCAACGAGCAAATGAAAAAAAACAATTCCTTTTTGAGCAAGCTATGAAAGTGGGCGAGATATACATGAATACATCATTAGCCATTGCAAAGACAACAGCAGCTTATGCAGCTATACCAGGGGGAGCATTAATAGCAGCACCTATTATTGGATTAATCAAAGCAAATGCAGCACTTCAGATTGGTACTGTATTGGCTCAATCAATACCAAAGTTTGCAAAAGGTACAATGAATGCACCTGAAGGTCTAGCGATGGTTGGTGAAAGAGGAACAGAGCTTAAGATTACTCCAAAAGGTGAAGCAAGTTTTACGCCATCAGATGCAAGTCTTGATTATTTAGAAAAAGGGACTAAGATTATACCAAATCATGACCTAGTGGATATGATCAATAGGTATTCAACTGCTTCAATTATTAACGAGGGTATACCAGTCTCGAACAATGATATTCTTATTGCAAATGCTTTATTGGAGCTGAAAAAAGAGAACAAAAAGAATAATGAGAAACTTCTTAAAGCGTTAAGTAAGGAAACAAAAACAAAGGATAATTCTATTGATAGGATGCGGAAAAACGCTTTACAGAAAAAAATAGAAGGTAAAAATTTATATAACTGATGGCTACATTTAGATATACACTAAGGACACCTGATGCAGTGGTTCAGTTTGGAACTGAGCAAGTGCGTAATTGGCAAGATGTGAAGCCATCTATTGTAAAGAATAGAACGTATAGGGGCGTGTTCCAGACTATGACCAGTACCATTGAGTTTGTAGATCAGATAAGAGATCTAATAATAAGAACTGTAGATAATCACGGGTACGATGTAGGTGTTTTTTTGACTGTTGAGATAGGCAACGATAACAGGGAGCGTTCAAGTTTCAGAACTTTTGAGGGCTTATCAGATATGAAAGCCGAGATTTCTGAAATTGACATTACTGAATTAGCCGTTTCCCTTAATTTTATTGAGAGTGGTTTTGTCTCCGATATTCTTAATCGCGAAGCCGTCAAAGTAAACCTAGATGTAACAGAGACAATAGACGGTGAGACAATATTACCATCTTATGAAGACTTATTACAAGATTTGCACTTGCACGACCGCCGACTTATATACGAGTCGAAATTTGAGAAGCAAGGGGATCATTTTCTTGTTCTTCAAACAACTGGCTTAGGAGATGGAGGCGGTGGGATAGGCATCCCAGCAAATATAGTATATCGGTCTGGGGATAATATGCAAAGTATTTTTCCTGCAATAGGCTCTTTAAAAGTTACTGACAGAGGGGTATATTCTTTCCTTTACGATAGTGCCTATAGTGGTGATATTAATGTAAAAGGGAAAGTAAAAGGGGAATTTTATTTCCCGCCCCCAGGTTCTCCAGATTTAGAAGAGGGGTGGGGATTGACTGGCTCATTCAGATGGCAATTAGATTTATTCGTAGGGTATGAGGGGGCACGAGATGGGAAGATAGGTCGAATTATTAAAACATTGGCCACGGGATCTGATATTACTGTGAATAACTCCCGTGCTATTTTTGATGCTAACTTTGACGAAGATTTTAATATTCAAGAAGGCGATAGTGTTGGGATAATATTCTTTATTTTAACAAATGTTGGCGATCCTGTGTCATTCGAAGCGCATATAACCACTGATGAGGTTGAGTTTGAGAGTTCATTTTTAGGCGAGTTCCCAGCAACAATAGCAAAATCTTTAAAACCTCATGAACTTTTTGAAAGATTAATCCATGTAATCACAGGCGAGGAAAACGCCTTCTATTCTGATTACTTCGGGCGTGAAGATTTAGGATATGAGAAAGATGGTGAAGGCGCTTATTTGTCAGTGCTAAACGGGTTAATGATTAGAGGGTTTCCAGATGACGAAACACATCTAAACACAAGTTTCAAAGAAGCATTTGAAGCGTTCAGCAAAGAAAAAAATCTAGTCGGAACTGTTCAAACTATAAATAATAAAAAGGTTTTCAGAATTGAGAAGTACGATGACATTTATATTCAAAAAGTATCTTTAAAATTAGGAGCGATTCTGGATGTATCGAGGTCAATAGATTATGAGCGTATTTTTTCAGAAATTAAAACAGGAGGCAAAGATGAAGAGTATGAAGAAGTGAACGGCCTATATTCTTTTAATGGCGAATTTAATTTTGCCACGCCACTTCAAACGAGCGCCAGTATTTTAAATTTGATAAGTCCATACAGGAAAGATGATATAGGCATTGAGTTGACTAGAAGATTGCAATATGAATCAGACCCTACAAAAGATTATAGAGCGGACAAAGATATCTTTATAATTGATTCATATTTATCAAATGGGATGCTTTACGCAAGAAGGGCGGAGCAATATTCAGTAGTTAACGGCATCTATGAAGCTCAGTATGTTTACAACTTGAATCTCTCGCCAGTCAGACAATTGATGTTATGGGGTAATGTTATAAGTAGTGGATTGCTTCAAAAAATAGATAAGTCTTTAAAATTTACCAAGGGCGCAAAAAATCAAGATCTAGAGAGCCAGAAAATAGGGGATCCTTTAATTGTTGAATCGGAAGACATCCCTGTATTAGGATTAGCTAAACCGATTATTTTGCCTGATGACATTTTGATTGCAGAAGCGAAAATGACATTTGATGAATACAGAGTCATATCAGAAAAAACTACTCATCTAATTGAGTTTGAAAATAAAGGGGTAACAATTTTTGGATATATCTCAAATGCTGAGTTTGATTTTGA
>DUQY01000042.1 GCA_012837565.1 Bacteroidales bacterium
ACTAATTCTAAATTATTAATACTATCAGCTATGCTGTCAAGGTTAAAGAAATCACTTAATGAGACTTCTGTCGAAAGTAGATTGTTCAAATGAATATTAGGATTTACTGTGGATTGAGCCATTCTATCGAAGTCGAAGTCTTTTTCATCCACACAAGAAGCAACTCCAATACCCAAGACTAAGATAATAACTAAATAAAAAGTGATTCTCTTTTTCATGACATAATTTATTTAGGTTAAAAAATAATTGAACAATATATATAATAGGCTATAAATCTAATTTTTGTATTTAAACCATTTCCAAATTTCTTTATAAGTTATATTCTTTCCATACATAAGGATTCCAGTTCTATAAATCTTTGCAGCCATCCACATACAGAAACCTATAAAAACAATCATTAAACTCATTGATAAAGCAATTTCCCAAACAGGAACTCCGAACGGAATTCTGATCATCATGATAATAGGGGCAGTTAGAGGAATTATTGATAGCCAAAATGCAACCACACCTGAAGGGTCTCGAATAACTATTGGAAAACAAACTATTGCAAGAATAAGAGGTATTGTTACCGGAAGAGTAAACTGCTGGGCGTCTGTATCAACATCCATCAAAGCTCCAACAGCACCAAATAAAGATGCATAAAGGAAATACCCTGCCATAAAGTAAAACAAGAACATTGAAATAACTAATACGTAATCAATGGAGAAAAGACCTTGAACAATCTGATTAACTTCAGAAGAGGACGAAGACGCTTCTTCAAATCTATCAACACTTATTACTCTTTCGTTAATTGTAATATCTTCTTTTTGTGCCTCAGTAAAGGTTTGAGGATAGAAGCTTTGAAGCCCTGCAATAAGGACAAATGAAAGCACAATCCAAAGGAAGAACTGAGTTAACCCCACCAGAGCAATAGATACTATCTTACCCATTAGTAATTGAATAGGTTTTACAGAAGAAACTAGTACTTCAACAATTCTACTTGTCTTTTCTTCAGAAACAGATTTCATAACCTGAGCTCCAAAAAGAAAGATAAACATATAGATTAAGAAGCCAGACATGGTTCCAAGAATAGTTTTCACCTCTTTATAGGAATCTTTACCTGAGCGTATGTCTTTAGAGTAAAAACCTATCTTAGGATTATTAAACCACTCTAAGTCCTTTTCGTCCATCCCATAATCGTAAACAAGAACATGGTTCTTAAGAATATTACTTAACTGACTACGAATTTCTCCCTGTGCAGAAAGGGAGGGTTCGTTCTTGCTGTAAAACAAGAAACCCTTAATAGGAGGCATATCATTTGTTTTGACTATTTCCAAAACAGCATCATACTTACCTTGATCTAAAAGGTCTTGAGCCTTAGTAATGTCATAACCATACTCAAAGTAAAGCTCACTAGTGTTCTTAAACTTTTCAGTATAGAGGGAAGATTTTATTCCATCTTTTTCAATAAGAGTTTCGTCAACAACTAATATATTACTTTTTGTTTCTGAGTTCATTGCCAAGAAGAAAGGAATTATCCATAGTGAAGCTATAAGGATAGGTCCTAAAAAGGTCATTACAAGGAATGATTTCTTCTTAACCCTTGTAAAATACTCACGTCTAATTATTATCGCTATCTTATTCATTGCTTACTGTTTCTATAAAAATTTCGTTCATCGATGGAAGGATTTCCTTATATGAAATAAGGTCAGTGTTTAAAAGAAT
>DUQY01000043.1 GCA_012837565.1 Bacteroidales bacterium
AGGAGGCTAAGGATATGCCAATGGAATATGCTCAAAATGATAAGGTTCTTCCATATAGAATTATTAAGGAAACAAAGGGTAGAGACTTGGTTGGAATGGAATACCAGCAACTTTTACCTTGGATAAAACCTCTAGAGAGTGCATTTAGAGTTATTGCTGGTGATTTTGTAACAACAGATGACGGAACAGGTATTGTGCATATCGCTCCTACCTTTGGTGCAGATGATGATAAGGTTGCAAAACAATCAGGCATTCCTCCTTTAATTTTAATTGATAAAGAGGGAAAGCGTCAGCCAATGGTTGATAGGACAGGTAAGTTCTACACAATGGATGTTTTAGATAATGACTTCGTTGAAAAACATATAAACAAAGAGCTTTATTCTCAATTTGAAGGTAAGTATGTTAAGAATGCATTTAATAGCAAACTAACAGAAAAAGATATGAGCCTCGATGTTGAAATAGCACTAGCTCTAAAACTAGAAGGCAAAGCTTTCAAAATAGAAAAACACACGCATAATTATCCACATTGTTGGAGGACAGATAAGCCAATTCTTTATTATCCGATGGATTCTTGGTTTATTCGCACCACTGCAATAAAGGATAGAATGATTGAACTCAATAAAACAATTAATTGGAAACCTGAATCAACAGGAACAGGACGCTTTGGCAATTGGTTAGAAAACCTAGTGGATTGGAACTTATCTCGTTCACGCTATTGGGGAACACCACTTCCTATTTGGAGGACAGAGGACGGAAAAGAAGAAATATGTATATCTTCGGTTGCAATGCTAAGCAAAGAAATTGACAAGAGTATTGAGAAAGGCTTTATGAAGGAAAACAAATATGCATCTAAGGACTACTTGGACTTTGACCTACATAGACCATATATTGATGATGTTGTTTTAGCTTCTCCAAAAGGAGAGAAGATGATGCGTGAGACAGACCTTATTGATGTTTGGTTTGATTCAGGAGCAATGCCTTACGCACAAGTTCATTATCCTTTTTCTTGTTCAGAAGAAGAATTAAAGAAGACTTTCCCTGCTGACTTTATTGCAGAAGGAGTTGATCAAACAAGAGGATGGTTCTTTACCCTTCATGCAATTTCAACCCTTGTTTTCGATTCAGTTGCATTTAAGAATGTGGTTTCGAATGGACTTGTACTAGATAAGAATGGCAATAAGATGTCGAAGAGATTAGGCAATGGCGTTAATCCTTTTGATGTTATTGAGAAGTACGGAGCAGATGCAACACGCTGGTATATGATTTCAAACTCTCAACCATGGGAAAATTTGAAGTTTGATATAGAAGGCGTTGATGAAGTTCGTAGGAAACTCTTTGGAACCCTTTACAACACATATAGCTTCTTTGCTCTCTATGCTAATATTGATTCATTTGCATATAACGAAAAAGAAATACCATATAAAGAAAGACCAGAAATAGACCGCTGGATACTTTCAGAGCTTAACTCATTAATCAAATCAATTGATGAATCATATAACGAATACGAACCAACACGTGCTGCAAGAGCAATTAGCAGTTTTGTGGATGAGTGTTTAAGCAATTGGTATGTACGTTTATGCAGACGCCGTTTCTGGAAGGGAGAGTACACTGAAGATAAGATTTCAGCTTATCAAACATTATATACTTGTCTTGAAACTCTGTCTCAGCTAATGTCGCCAATAGCTCCATTCTTTGCAGAAAGACTATTCTTAGACCTAAATAATATATCTTCCCTTCGTAAGGATAAGGACAATAAGCCTATTGAATCTGTTCACTATACTGATTTTCCAACTTCTAACGATAGTTTAATTGATAAGGGATTAGAAGAAAGAATGTTCTTAGCTCAAAAGGTTAGTTCAATGGTGCTATCTCTAAGAAAAAAGAATAACCTAAGAGTTCGTCAACCTCTTCAAAAGATATTGATACCAGCTCCAAACCAAGAGTTTATTTCACAAATAGAAAAGGTTGAGCAGTTAATACTTTCGGAAGTTAATGTTAAGACAATAGAATTCCTTTCACCAGAAAACAATGTTTTGGTTAAGAAAGCAAAAGCAAACTTTAAAACCTTAGGACCTAAATTTGGTTCTAAGATGAAAGCAATTGCAAATAGCTTAGATGGATTATCTCAAGAAAGAATTGCAGATATAGAAAAAGAAGGAAAGATAATACTTGATATAAACAATGAAGAAATTGAACTTCTTTTGTCTGATGTTGAAATTGTAACACAAGATATTCCAGGATGGGTCGTTCAAAATGACGGAAATATTACAATAGCTCTTGATACCACAATAACAGAATCTTTACTTAAAGAAGCTATTGCTCGAGAACTTGTAAATAGAATTCAAAACATTAGGAAAGATCAGTTGTTTGAGGTAACAGACTTCATAAGAGTTGAGATTGAATATAATGCTCTTTTGGAAGAAGTTATTCAAGAGTACAGCGAGTATATTAAAGGCGAAACCTTAACCAAGGAATTATCACTAAGAAGAGTAGGTGTATCGGCAATAATTGGCCAACAACGCTTTGAACCAATACTAAAGGTTGATATTATTGAAGGTATTGAGTTAGCAATAAATATTAGTAAAGTATAAATTATATATATACAACATTATGGCAAAAGAGAATAAAGATAGTAAAGTTGACGCAGCTAAGCTTGAAAAGCTAAAGGTGTTACAATCGACAATTGATAAGATTGAAAAGAATTACGGTAAGGGTTCTATTATGAAACTTGGTGATAAGCCTGCTGTTGAAGTAAATATTATTTCAACAGGTTCACTTGGTTTAGATATTGCCTTAGGAATAGGTGGTTTGCCAAGAGGAAGAGTAATTGAAATATACGGACCAGAGAGTTCAGGTAAGACAACCTTAGCTATTCACGCAATTGCAGAGGCACAAAAGGCTGGTGGAGTTGCAGCATTTATTGATGCTGAGCATGCTTTCGATAGTTCTTACGCTCAAAAGCTAGGAGTTGATATTGAGAATCTTTTTATATCTCAACCCGATAATGGAGAACAAGCATTAGAAATTACAGATAACTTAATTCGTTCAGGAGCAATTGACATTATAGTTATTGACTCTGTTGCGGCTCTAACTCCAAAAGCAGAGATTGATGGAGAAATGGGTGATAGTAAGATGGGTCTCCAAGCTCGTTTGATGTCACAAGCTCTTAGAAAACTAACCTCAACAATTTCCAGAACAAATTGCTGTTGTATTTTCATTAACCAACTAAGAGAAAAGATAGGCATTGTTTTTGGTAACCCAGAAACAACAACAGGAGGAAACGCTCTTAAGTTTTATTCTTCTATCCGTTTAGATATACGCCGTATTCAAGCAATTAAGGAAGGTGATCAAAACGTTGGGAATAGAGTAAGAGTTAAAGTTGTTAAGAATAAGCTTGCACCTCCTTTCCGCCAAGTTGAATTTGATTTAACCTTTGGCGTAGGGATATCGAAGGTTGGAGAAATCATTGATATGGGTGTTGAGAAAAACATAATTAAGAAGAGCGGTTCATGGTTTTCTTATGGCGAGACAAAACTAGGACAAGGACGTGAAGCCGTTAAACAACTTCTTTTAGATAACGAAGAACTAATGACAGAGCTTGAAGAGCAAATACGTCAAGCATTAAAAGTATAAATGAAAATTCAAATCAATCAATTAAACCCTAAGACATTAGGATTTAAGTTCAACAAAAGAATAATTACTGATTGCTTAAAGGAAGTAAATGCTGATGTCTTATCTATTTACCCAGAGCTTGCAGTAAGTGGAGGAGCGTTATTTAATGCCACCTCCTATTCTGATGTTTTTTCTTCTTCTTCAAAGGTATGCGAAAGCCTTCTTATGGAAAAAAGAGATATGGTTTTTGGTTCACCAGTTGAAATACAGGGAAAGAAATACAATTCAATCATTATGGTTGAAGATGGAGAGCTATTAGCCCTATCAACAAAGAAAAATCTATCTCAATTTGATATTGGATTTGAAAGAGGAACAGGAATAGAAGTTGTTAGCTACAAGACAGAAACAATTGGCTTTGGTTTCTTTGAGGACATAAAAGACTTTGTTGAAAAGAAAACTAAGGTTGATACTCTAATTATTTGCACAAATCAAATCTTCCATCACGAGCAGCAAAAAGAACTATTAGATGAATTAATTGTTCTGGTAAGGAAACTACAAACTACATTAGTTTTTTGCAATCGTTCAGGTGCAGAGGGTGGTTATATATATTCAGGATCTAGTTTTGTTTTAAATAAAAAGGGTGAGCTATGTGGTAGTTTGTCTAAATTCAAATACTATTCTCAGTCTTTTGACACAGATACTATTAAACCAATTACTCAAAACTCTCCCTCAAGACTTCAAAACCTATATGAAGCCCTAAGTCTTGCAATAAAAGATTATTATCATAAGAACCATATAGACAAAGCTATACTTGGACTTTCAGGAGGTATTGATTCAGCACTTGTTTTAGCACTTGCAGTTAATGCTCTTGGAAAAGAAAATGTTGTAGGAATACTAATGCCTTCGGAGTTTTCGTCAGACCATTCTATAAAAGATGCCTTAGATTCTGCAAATAACTTAGGCGTTGAGCACCATACCATTCCTATTAAAGATTGTTATGATCAGTGCTCAAAGACTTTTGATAGCATTTTCCCAAACCAAACATTTAATGTTGCGGAAGAAAACATACAAAGCCGCTTAAGATGTGTTTCACTTATGTGGTATGCAAACAAATTTGGAGGAGCCCTTCTTAACACAACCAATAAATCAGAATCAGCAGTTGGATATGGTACCCTTTATGGTGATACCTCAGGTTCAATGTCTGTTTTAGCAGATGTTTATAAGACAGAGGTATGGGAATTATCGCAATATATTAATGAAGAATGGTTGAAAGCCAACCCTGATTCAGATGCTGTGCCTATTCCTTGGAATTCAATCACAAAACCACCTTCTGCCGAACTTAGATTAGAACAAAAAGACACTGACTCACTTCCCGATTACGATATATTAGACAGAATCCTAAAAGAGCATATAGATAATAGTAAGTCATTAGATGAAATCATAGAAGGATTTGAGAAGGAATCCTTAGAGGTTGACAAATCAATATTAGAGAGAATAATTAAGTTAGTTAAAATAAACGAATGGAAACGTCGTCAATGCCCAGTAGCAGTTAAGGTAACTAAGAATTGCTTTGGACTTGATCGAAGAGTGCCAATATCCTAAAGAATATGAGCGATAGTATTAAACATGAATGTGGAATAGCATTACTTCGATTGAAAAAGCCTTTGGAGTATTATGAAAAGAAGTATGGCACTAAGTATTGGGGCTTAAACAAGATGTACTTACTGATGGAAAAGCAGCATAACCGTGGACAAGACGGAGCAGGCTTGGCATCAATAAAATTTGACTGTGAGCCAGGAACCCCTTATGTGCATATTGAGAAAAGCAATAGTAATAAGCCAATTCAAGACGTATTAACTAAGGCATTTGAAGATGAAAGATTCCTTGGAGAGCTATATTTAGGGCATTTACGTTATGGAACCTTTGGTAAGAACGAAATAGAAAACCTCCACCCTTTCCTTAGAGAAAGCAATTGGAAGACCCGTTCGGTTGTTCTTGCAGGAAACTTCAACCTAACCAATATTGGGGAGATGAAGACAAAACTAGTTAATCTTGGACAACACCCTGTTAATGGAGCCGACACTGCTGTTATACTTGAAAAGGTAGGACATTTTGTTGACAGGCAGGTTGAAGATATATTTAGAAAACATAAAGATGCAGGCTTTGACCATATAACTATCACCAATAAAATAGCAGAAGAGATTGATATTGCAAAAATCCTTCGTCAGTCCACAAAGAATTGGGATGGTGGCTATGTTGTTGCAGGAATGCTAGGACATGGTGACGCCTTTGTATTAAGAGATCCACACGGAATAAGACCTTGTTTCTACTACGAAAACGATGAATTTGTGGCAGTAGCTTCCGAAAGACCAGTTATCTTAACCGCACTTAATATGAAGAGTGATGAGGTTAAGGAACTAGGATGCGGAGAAGCCATAATAATTAAAAAGAATGGCGCAGTTACAATAGAACAAGTAATTCCAGCAGAAGCTGACCCTTCAAAATGTTCATTCGAAAGGATATATTTCTCACGAGGAACCGACTCTTCAATATACCAAGAAAGAAAAGACTTAGGAGCAAACCTAACAGAATCCATATTAAAGGCAATAAACTACGATATGGAAAACACTATAATATCATATATTCCAAACACAGCCTCAGTAGCCTTCCAAGGACTGGCACAGTCGCTCAATAAATACCTTGACAAAACAAGGATAGATGAAATATATAAACGCCAAGAAGAAGGGAAACTAACAAAAGAAGAACTAATTGAAATTTTTTCACACTCCCCACGAAGAGAAGCACTAGTAGTTAAAGACGTTAAGATGCGTACTTTTATCACTAATGCTAACGATAGGGATGATCTTGTTGCCCATGTTTACGATGTAACCTACGGACAAGTGCGTGACCATGTTGACAACCTAGTTGTTTTGGATGATAGCATAGTTAGAGGAACAACACTTAAACATAGCATACTTAGAATATTAGATAAACTAAACCCAAAGAAGATAGTAATTGCATCATCTGCCCCTCAGATCCGTTACCCAGACTGTTACGGAATAGATATGTCGAGGATGACAGAATTCATTGCTTTCAATGCTGCAATAGATTTGCTAAAGGAAAGAGGCATGCAAAATGTTATTGATGAGATATATCAAAAATGTAAAGCACAATCAACAATTCCAAAAGAAGAGGTAGTGAATCATGTTAGGGAAATCTACAAACCATTCACCAATGATGAAATTACAGCAAGAATTACCAAACTCCTAACCCCAGAGGATTGCAGAGCAGAGGTTGAAATAGTTTATCAAACCATCGAAGGACTCCATAAATCATGTCCAAACCATACAGGCGATTGGTATTTCACAGGAAAATATCCAACCCCAGGCGGAAACAAAGTAGTTAATCAAGCATTCATCAACTACTACGAAGGAAGCACAAAACGAGCATACTAAAAACAAAAGTGGCAAATAGTAAACTACAAATAGAGACTGTTAGAGAAAAGATTTATTATGCTTATGCAAATTTGGCAATGGCTCATAGTGCTATAAATAATAAGCAAGATAAATTTGGAGTTCTTAATTATATGATTAGAGCAAGACTCTTCAAGGGATTGAAAGATGGTACAATGAATATTAGAACCTTCTTTGACGATGAAAAAAATAAGCTAATAACAGGCAAAAGATGTAATTACTGTGGTGCTACTGAAAAACTATCATTAGACCATATCTTTCCTCAAAAGTTTGGAGGGAAAGATAATCCTGAAAATTTGATTTTAGCATGTAAGACTTGTAATAGTTCAAAGGGTAAAAAGGATTTATTGGAGTGGATGAACTTTCGTGGAGAGTTTTTACCTCTAATGATTATAAGATTATATCTAAAACTAACCTTACAATATTGTATAGAAAATGAGTTGTTAGATAAGAAAATTGAAGAATTAAAGGATATGGAACTACCTTTTAGGATAGATTTACTACCAACAAAATTCCCCCATCCCCAACATCTTATCTTAAATATTGAAGAAAGAATAACATAAAATAAAACAACTTTTTTTCTAATAAATCTCACCAAGACCCTATCTTATATCAAGCTTTTTTTGAACGAGATAGGGTTTTTATGACTTTGACTAATCTTTTTACCATA
>DUQY01000044.1 GCA_012837565.1 Bacteroidales bacterium
AGCGTCCTCAAGACCTAATTGTAAAAAGTGTTATTAATAAGTCAGGCTTAAAGGTATATATTATCAAAAGTATTGATAAGAAACTACCTCTGGAAGATATTGCTCAGGCAAAAAACCTTGAAATGAATGCACTTCTAACAGAAATTGACAGCATAGTTGCTTCAGGAACCAAGCTTAATATTCAATATTGTATTGATGAGATGGTTGATCCATACCACCAAGAAGAAATACTAGACCTATTAAGAGAGTCAGAATATGATAATATTCATGAAATCCTTGAGGAGCTTGGAGAAGATGAGTATACCGAAGAAGAGGTTAGACTAATGAGAATTGTATTTTTATCAAAATTCGGGTAATCTATGGAGTCAAGTTTTAGAGAAACTCATAAAAACCTCAGTGATTTAAATAGCTTTCTTGCTTTAAGACCTAATTCTAAGAAATTTATATTACTGGATACAAACACATACACACATTGCTTGCCTGTCTTAATTGAAGAGGTTGAAGAACTATATGGTGCAGAGATATTAGAAGTTGAAGAGGGGGAAGGAAGTAAATCCCTTTCAATTATTGATAACCTATCTAGTGCAATGATAGAATCTTCTGCCGACAGAGATAGCATATTAATTTCATTAGGCGGAGGAGTAATCACAGATTTAGGAGGTTTTCTTGCCTCTGTTTTCAAAAGAGGTATACAACACATTTCAATTCCAACTACTGTTTTGGGAATGGTTGACGCTTCAATTGGAGGAAAAACAGCAGTTAATGTTGGAGAAATAAAGAATCAAATAGGCACATTCAACCATAATACCTTAGTTTATCTACATAAAGAATTCTTAGAAACTTTAGATAAGAGGCAAGTTCTTAATGGGATTGCTGAAATAATTAAAATATCAATAGTTAAGGACGAATTACTTTGGCAAGAAATAAGAGAATCAAATCCAAATAAGGATGAAAGATTTTATAATGAATTTCTTGAAAAGAGTATATCATTAAAGGAGGATATTGTAAGACAAGACCCAAACGAGGAAAATGAAAGAAAGATTTTAAACTTTGGGCATACTCTTGGGCATGCAATAGAGAGCATAACATTAAGCAAAGGTTTAGACGTGTTGCATGGTGAGGCTGTGGCTTCAGGAATTTACTACGCCATCAAGCTATCAGAACAAAAACTATCCTTCCCAAAAGACAAGGCAAAAGATATATATGACTATCTAACCCAACATTATAAGATTGTTGATTTAAAGGAATATAAAGACTTAATATTAAATTATCTTGCTGCCGATAAGAAAAATATCAATGGCGAGTTTCGTTTTGTTTTATTAGAAGATATAGGAAAGCCATCCATCAATTTCATTATTACTAAAGAAGAAATATTAAACTTGTAATTTTTTATTTGATATCTACTTATTTATTTGTATATTTGCATTCTAAATAATAAAACAATTTCTTATGAAAAAAATATTATCATTTTTAGTACTATCATTTTTTGCACTTTCAATGAATGCACAAAATGCTTTTATAAATGGAGGCTTCGAAACATGGTCAGGCTCTCTTCCTGTAGGCTGGAAAACTCTTTCGGCTCTAGGAGTAAACCTATCAAATGTTAGCAAGTCAACCGAAGCTAATTCAGGAAACTATGCAGTTAAAATTGCAGGGAAGAAACTAATGGTACCTATTGCGGGAATGACAAGTGCTCCAGGGCTTATAACCAATGCAACCCTTAATGTTATGGGATTAGCACAATTGGATATGGACAATATTGATTTGACCCAATTATCAAATCTTCTAACTGATGGTACTGACCTAACAGAAAAACCTACAAAAGTAAGCGGTTATTATAGCTGGAATGCTTCTGCGGGGAATAATGAACAATTCTTAATCGCTACCTTAGTTATTAGTGACCTATCAGGAACAAGAGAAGTTATTGGAATGGCTAACTTTGCTGACATCCCTGAATTTAATGGATCAATGAAAGCAACATATGCTTCATTTGAAAGTGAGATAATGTATTTAAACCCAACTGCAATTCCAACCGAATTAGTTTTCCTTGCACTAACAATGAGTACGGACTCAAATGCAACAAGCTTTGGGTACTTACTTTTAGATGATGTTACAATGACTACACAAATTGGACTTGAAAAAATAACTAATGACAAAAAGACTCCATTAGTTATTTATCCTAATCCAACTAATGGAGAGTTTAGATTAAATGTTAAATCTAACGTTGAAGTTAGTGTTTATAACCAACTAGGACAAGTTGTTATTCATCCAATGAATTACTCTCCAAATGCTAAAGTTTCTGTTAAAGAAAAAGGCGTTTACTATGTTAGGATAAAAGATGCAAATGGAACAAAGACACAAAAACTAATAGTTAAATAATAAGAATTAAAACTAATTTGAAAAAAGTTACTCTTAGTATAGTAATTACAATCTTATTTAGCTCTTGTATTGGAGGTTACTCCTTTACAGGAGCTTCTATTTCTCCAGAGACAAAGACTTATAGCGTAGATCAATTTCAAAATAGAGCAAGTATTATACAACCAATGCTAGCCTCAGACCTAACGCTTGCCCTAATAAACAAAATAAGCTCTGGATCCAATCTTCAATCAGTTAATAGCGATGCCGATATTAGTTTTAAAGGAACTATTATTAGCTATAATATAACCCCAGTTTCCATTCAGGGCGACGACAAGGCTGCAAAGAACCGCCTAACCATTTCCATTAAAGTTGTTTGTGTAAATAGGAAAGACAAGAAAATGGATTTCACTCAGAACTTCTCCAAGTTTAGGGATTACGATAGCAGTCTTTCACTTAACGATGTTGAAGAGGCATTAATAAAGCAGATAAATGAAGAGTTGATTGAGGATGTCTTCAATAAGGCATTCGTAAATTGGTAGGTAGATCCAATTATATATTCAAGCAAAGATGATAAAATACAAAAAGACAGTAAATCATATTGGTTGGATAATTGGAATACTAACCTCAGTTCTCTACATACTTTGTGCAGAACCTACACTTTCGTTTTGGGATAGCGGAGAATATATACTTTCAAGCTCAAAACTACAAGTTGGTCACCCACCAGGAGCCCCACTCTATCAAATTATCGGAGCCTTCTTCTCCATCTTTAGTTTCTCAAACCCAAAACTCATAGCACCATTAGTTAATGCCCTATCAGCACTTGCATCAGGAGCAAGCATTTGCTTCCTTTTCTGGATAATAGTACGCCTAATGTATCGTTTTAGCAATAAATACATTTCAAATATTATTGCAGGAGTAATCGGAGCCTTAGTCTTTGCATTCTCCGACACGTTTTGGAACTCAGCAATTGAAGCAGAGGTTTACGCATTATCAATTCTCTTTACCACAATAACCTTTTGGTCAATACTTAAATGGGACGAAAAACCTCATCCAAGGTGGATAATCTTCATAGTTTTTATGATTGGTCTTTCAATTGGAGTACATTTACTATCCCTTCTTGTTCTACCAGCTATCTTTCTTATTGTTTATTTTCATTATAGAAAAGGAACGCTTTCAGGAATAACCACCACCCTAATAATATCTTCTGCTATTATTGGCATAACACTTTGGCTAATAATACCAGGCATTCTAAAACTTATAAGCCTTAACCCTATATTAGTAATAATATCAATCACCTTTATATTAGCTTTACTATTTGCCTTATCTCTTTGGAAAAAACTCCCCCTTCTCAATACCATTATCCTAGCAACAAGTTTCTTCCTTATTGGTTACTCAACTTTTTTTGTCTTAGTTATAAGATCCAAGGCAGACACCCCAATAAATGAATACAGACCTAATACTGCCAAAGACCTTAAATCATACCTACAACGTGAGGCTTACGGAAAAACACCACTTGTTTACGGACCAAGTTATACTGCACTTCCTCCAAAGGACTTTAAGATAACAGAAAAAGGTTTAGAGCCAATATTCGATAGGGAACTCATGATGTTATTCCCAAGAATGTGGAACTATAATAACCCAAACTACGAAACAGGCTATGTTGATTGGGCAGGTATTCCTCAAGATACTGTTGTTATTAATGGACAGATAAGAGCCAAACCAAGTTGGATACAAAACATTCAGTTCTTTGCTAACTACCAGATTGGCTATATGTATACTCGTTACCTTCTTTGGAACTTTGTTGGCAAGACCAATGACGAGCAAGGCTTTGGCGACAATCACAGAGGACAATGGATGACAGGCATAGAACCAATTGACGAATTCCTAAACAAAAGCACAGACATTCAACCCTCACATAGAGTAAACAAAGCAAATAATCTATACTTCGGCATACCCTTTCTTCTTGCAATAATAGGTATCTTCTACCATATAGGAAGAGATACAAAGGGATTTTTTGCCCTTATGGCATTATTTATCTTCACAGGCATAGCAATAACCATTTATCTCAACGAATACGCCTACCAACCAAGAGAAAGAGACTACGCCTATATCGGCTCCTTTATGGCATTTAGCATCTGGGTCGCTATAGGTTCTTTTGCCATAAGTCAGTGGTTAGTAAATCTTATTAGAGTGAGAAAACCAAAATACGTCTTGCCATGTTTCTTTCTTGTACCAGGCCTAATGTTTGCACAAAACTTCAATGACCATAACCGATCCCATAGATATACTGC
This sequence comes from Bacteroidales bacterium, assembly GCA_012837565.1. Classification (GTDB taxonomy): domain Bacteria; phylum Bacteroidota; class Bacteroidia; order Bacteroidales; family P3; genus UBA10566. The sequence continues at coordinate 4,650 of DUQY01000044.1, forward strand.
CCATAACTTCGCCTCCTCAATTCTTTTGAGCTGTGATGAAAACGCAATACTCTTTGTAAATGGAGACAACGACACCTTCCCTCTTTGGTACTTACAAGAAGTTGAAGGTATAAGACAAGATGTTAGAGTAATTAACCTACAACTACTTAATAGCCCAGAGTATATTGAGAAACTTACAAAGAAAGTATATAGTTCTGAGAAAATAGAACTTATAGCAAAGAAAGAAACCTATTATAATAACGATTGGAACGTTTGTTTTATTAACCCAAGCAATAAGCCACTTGAAATAAAAACTGCCCTTAAAGATTTGTATAATGAAAAAAATGCAATACAAATTAATAAATCAAGATTCTACGCCCTTGCTTCCAACAAAATACAAATAGGTATAGACTCCTCCAAACAAATGGACATAAAGATAGAAAGCTCTGAGATGACCAAAAGCACGATGATAGTCTATGATATAATAGCAAGCAATATAAACAAGAGACCTATTTACTTCTCCAACTATTCGGTTGAGGATATATTTGGGTTTGAGGAGTACGTAACAAACGAAGGCTTTCTTAATAAACTCACCACACAAAAGCAAAAGCCACAAAACATAATTGTAGAGACAAAAGACATTAATTTCTCCACCGATAAGATGTACGAAAACCTAATGCACAACTACGCATTAAAGAACTTCGACAAGAAAAACATATACTACGACGAACTACATAGGAGCATAATAGAACAATTTGCCCAACAAACCTCCATACTTACCCACCTCTTAATTGAAGAAGGGAAACCAGAAAAAGCTCTTGCCGTTGCAAATCTTTGCATAGAGAAAATCCCTCCTACAATTCACAACTACCCATATGTCCTATCCGAAATCTCAATAGTCTATTCCCTACTCGAAGAAGACCAAAAAGCAGAAGCACTTATGAGTATTGTAGTAAAGTACTTCACCCAAGAAATGGATTACTTCCTAGACCTTACCCCTTACGAACAATCTCAAAACCGACTAACAGCCCAAAAACTAATAGGCACATGGATTAGTCTCTGCGAAATAACCGAGCAGTGGGGCTTAGAACCCCTTCGAGTTCAACTTGCAGACCAGTTTTTCACCTACGCCTCACCCTACTGCCTTGCTTGCTTTGACCAATTAAATAGATTAAATAAAAACCCAGACTATTACTCAGAGGAAATCGAAAGACTCAACTCCTTATTAGAAATAATATATTCCTTTGCCGAAAAATACGAAGAACAGCTCCCTGTTCTAAAACAATAACTCTTAGCATCAATCTCCTGACTCTGCGTACCAATCTCCTAAGTCTGCGTATCAATTTTCTCTTTCTTTGATTCAATCTCCAATTCATGGCATGATACTGGTCGTTTCATGGCATGAAACAATAAGAATCATGCCATGAAACGACCAACATCATGGCATGATTCTGACACTGAATCTTCGTTCTAATTTTTTCTTTCCTAATAAGAGAAGATTATTTCAATGATTGACAAAATTATATCTGTAAATATCAACTAATTTAGTTATACATTGAAACGGAAATGCATTATGTCGCCATCTTTAACTACATATTCTTTGCCTTCAACTCCCATCTTGCCTGCTTCCTTGCATGCTGCTTCACTTTTTAAAGATATATAGTCTTCATATTTTATTACTTCAGCACGGATAAATCCTTTTTCAAAGTCAGTCAAGTTTTCCCTTGCAAGTTGCTCCCAAGCAGAGCTTGTTTACTCTTATTTGACTAAAAAAAATTAGAAATAAATTTATAATACACCTCTGATTGCTCAAAAAAAACAGCCTGAATTTTGTCCATTAGACCGTATTTTAATTTCAAGTCAAATATATGCAAGATGAAAGCTGGTAATAAAATAATAAACAGAAAAAATACATAATATATACGAAAAACATAATTAAACATAATTAAACATAATTAATCGTTCATTTGCTAAATATGTCGTATTATTGCATAAATTTAAGTTAAAAATTATGATTAAAAAACTTTTTTTAGCATCCTTGCTAGGATTATTATTTTCGTGTTCAGATGAACATATTAATAATCCAGATTATAACTCAACAAAAGTATTGAGTTATAATATTAAAAAATCAGAAGTCACATTACTATCTTTTCAAAACATTGAAGCTTATGAAAGTAAATTAGCTGAATTAGATAGTCTTAGAAAGATTAAGTTAGAAGAATTCACAAAACTGTATAATTACTTATCTGAAGAAGATTATAATAATAAGATAGAAGAGTTAGGATTTATTGAGGATTCACCATATATTGAATTTGAACATAAAATGAACTTTCATCATTCTATGAGAAAAGAATTTACTACAGAGGAAGAAAAAAATCTTGAAGAAGATAATATTGACAACATTGACAAATTAAATGAAGCTTACCCATTTTCTGTTGCTCAAATGACTTTATTAAATTATAAAGGAGAAGTAATAATTGGAAAGTCAATATTTAAATTCTCAAAAGATGGATATATAGAAATTAGAGATGGTGATTTAACTAAATTAATAAAAATAAACAATGGTGATTTAACTATATTTTCTGACACAAACGTGATTGTTACCTATAAAGAAGCAACTGAAAACATACCTACTGTAGAATGCTATAGATGGAAATCTAAAGAAGAATCTTTCTACTTCAATAATAATTCAGAAAAGGTTATTTATAAAGTCCGATTTCACAGTTATCCTTGGAAAGGAACTGGATTTGCAGAAATAAACAATTATAAAAAAACTGGGAAGAAATGGAAAAAAAGAGCAAAAAGGATGTCTGTTAATCTTCAAATTCAATTTTCTGATAAAGATTGTTATGTTGTTACAAGAGGATTTGATTCGGATTCAGAATACTCTAAGAATGTAGATGTGTATTTTTCTTCATGGGGATCATTCCCTCAATATAGAGCAAATAAAGATACTGGAATAAGAGCTTCATTCTTTTTTGGTAGCTTTTCAAAATTATTATCACTATAAATAAGAATAGATTATGAAAAAAGTTTTTTTAATTGCAATTTTATTTCTAATGGGTGGAAATATATATGGTCAAAATTCCATAGAGAAATTTGATGAATATTATAAGGTTGGAATAACTATTGGGCTCAATAGATTAAGTCAACCTTCATTAAGTAATAAGGTTGGTGACTTTCATCCAGAACCAGTAAATGCCTATAATCCAAATTTAGGAATACAATATGACCTCTTCCCAAGAAATAGATTTTCTATCCTTCTAGGAGCTCAATTCTCATTAGTCCCAACTCAAAGATTCAGTCTTTTTATTCCTTACGATAAACTTAATTTCCCAAATAATCTGGATATTAAATATGTTATTGAAACAGACCACTCTCATCCTGCTCTTACAATTCCTATTTCTATATCATATAAAGGATTAATAATAAAAAATATATTCTATAATTTCAATATAGGTGGAGAATTCTCATATTTATTTTCATCTATGGAAGAAAATTATACAACAGGAGAATACACTGGAGGAGATATGAGCAAGCCAATAGATTTTGATAATGCTCCTTTACTACGATTTACCTATAAATCAGGGAAACAATTCAACCAAAGTCTATCTGCAAGTGCAGGACTAAAGTTTGCTACTAAAGCTTTACTAATAGGGACTGACTTGATTTTCTCTTATAATATTGGGGATATAATCAAAGAAGGAAAATACACAATAACTGATGCAAATCATCTAACAATAGGCTCAGGGAATTACTCTTCCGATCTTACATATATTGGACTAAAATTAAGTTTCCGATCCAAAAAGTTTAAGACATGTTGCTTGAAATATTAAGAAATACAACAGAACTGAATACTATTCAAATATTCATTATATCTAATTGAAGATTAAGTCCTTATTATTTTAATTAATGAGGGCTTTTTATGTTTTATTATCTATGATTATACATTAAAACGGAAGTGCATTATGTCGCCGTCTTGGACAATATATTCTTTGCCTTCAACTCCCATCTTTCCAGCTTCCTTGCATGCTGCTTCACTTTTTAAAGATATATAGTCTTCATATTTTATTACTTCAGCACGGATAAATCCTTTTTCAAAGTCGGTATGGATTACTCCAGCACATTGTGGTGCTTTCCATCCATTAAGGAATGTCCATGCTCTTACTTCCTGAACGCCTGCTGTGAAATAGGTGCTAAGTTCTAATAGTCTATATGCTTCTTTTATCAAACGGTTAACGCCACTTTCTTCAAGGCCAAGCTCGGTTAGGAACATTTCTTTTTCATCATAGGCCTCAAGTTCTGCAATATCTGATTCTATCTTTGCTGCAACAACTAATATCCCTGCTCCTTCTTTCTTTGCAACCTCTTCAACCATTTGGGAGTATTTGTTACCCTCTTTTGCAGAAGCCTCATCAACATTGCAAACATAGAGTACTGGTTTTGTGGTAAGGAGGAATAGTTCCTTTGCTGCCTTTATATCTTCTTTTGATTCAAATACCACTTCTCTTGCATTTCGTCCTTGAACCAAAACATCACGGTATTTTTTCATCACTTCCAAAAGCACCTTTGCTTCTCTATCTCCACTTGTCTTTGCTTGCTTTTCTGTCTTCTGTAACCTCGACTCTATTGTTTCAAGGTCTTTTATCTGAAGTTCTGTATCAATTATCTCTTTATCACGAATTGGATTAATACCCTCTTCAACATGTACAATATTATCATCATCGAAACAACGAAGAACATGAAGTATTGCATCACATTCACGAATATTACCTAAGAACTTATTACCTAAACCCTCTCCCTTTGAAGCTCCTTTTACCAAGCCTGCAATATCAACAATTTCTACTGTTGTTGGAAGAATTCTCTGAGGTTTAACCAATTCTGCAAGTGCATTTAGTCTTTCATCTGGAACGGTTGTTACTCCTATATTAGGTTCTATTGTACAGAAAGGGAAATTTGCCGACTGTGCCTTAGCACTTGATAAACAGTTAAACAGAGTTGATTTTCCAACATTAGGAAGACCAACAATACCACATTTTAAAGCCATATATATTATTATAATTTAATTCTATTTTTATTACGAGGGTGCAAATTTACTAAAATAACACGTAGTAAACGAATTGATAAAAATAATTTGTACTTTTGTCTAATGAAAAAACTATATATTATTATATCTCTTATCCTTCTTGTTTCTTGTTCTAAAACTCCTTCTAAAAACAAGGATGTTTTGGAAGAGAAAGTATTTATTGAGGTTCTGACCGATATTCAGAAATCACAAGCCTTGGTTAATTCCAAAGCCGACACTTCGCAAGATATTAGAAATCTCAGACTAAAAACATATAATGAAGAGGTATTGAAAAAGCATAAGATTAAAAAAGAACAATATAATAAGAGTGTTGAATATTATACCTCTGACCCAAATAAGCTTAATAAGATTTTGGATCAGGTGGTTAAAAAACTTAAATAAAGATGCTAGTTAAAGTTTTTGGAAGTGCAATTAGTGGAATAACTGCAACAACAGTTTGTGTTGAGGTTTCGGTTGATCAGGGAGTGGGTTTCTTTCTTGTTGGTTTGCCTGACAATGCAGTAAAGGAAAGTTATCAAAGAGTTTCTTCTTCTTTGCAATGTTTTGGATATAAGATTCCTGGCAAGAAGATAATTATTAATATGGCTCCTGCCGACATTAGGAAGGAGGGTTCTGCATATGATTTATCAATTGCTATGGGTATTCTGATTGCATCCGAACAAACCATTGCAGATAATATATCGGAGTATTTGATTATGGGAGAACTATCTTTGGATGGTAGCCTTCAACCAATTAAGGGTGCCTTGCCAATAGCCTTAGAGGCAAAAGCTCAAGGGTTTAAAGGGTTTATTCTTCCAAGTGCAAATGCTCAAGAGGCTGCTATTGTTAAGGGTATTGATGTTTATGGGGTTGATAATATATTAGAGGTTATTAGTTTCTTTAATGGAACAAAAGACTTAAGGCCAATTGAGGTTGATTGTGAGGAAGCTTTTAGAAAGGGCTTAGAAGAATATGAATTTGATTTCACAGACGTTCGTGGTCAAGAAAATGTTAAGAGAGGGATGGAGATTGCTGCAGCTGGCAGTCATAATGTAATTCTTATTGGACCACCAGGAAGTGGGAAAACAATGTTAGCAAAGAGATTACCCTCAATACTTCCCTCACTTTCCTTAGATGAGTCACTTGAAACAACAAAGATTCACTCGGTTGCAGGCAAGATGTCGAAGAACACTCCCTTAGTTTCTGTCCGTCCTTTTAGGAATCCACACCATACAATATCAGATGTTGCACTTGTTGGAGGGGGAGCTAATCCTCAGCCTGGCGAAATATCTCTTTCGCATAATGGAGTCTTGTTTTTGGATGAATTACCTGAGTTTAAGAGAAATGTTTTGGAGGTCTTGCGTCAGCCAATGGAGGAAAGGGAAATAACTATATCAAGGTCTAAGATGTCTGTTCGCTATCCTGCAAGTTTTATGCTTGTTGCTGCAATGAACCCTTGTCCTTGTGGCTATTATAATCACCCAACAGCAACTTGCACCTGCCAAACTGGTACAGTATCAAAGTATTTGAATAAGATATCTGGTCCTTTATTAGATAGGATAGATATACAAATTGAAGTTGTTCCTGTTCCTTTCAAAGATCTTTCGGCAATGAGAGATGGCGAACCTTCAAATATTATTAGGGAAAGAGTGCTTAGGGCAAGGAAAATTCAAGAACAAAGGTTTAAAGACTTTGAATATATACACTGCAATGCTCAAATGACTACAAAGATGCAAAAGCAGTATTGTAAGATTGATGAAAGCGGAATGAACTTATTGAAACGAGCTATGGAATTGCTTGGACTTTCAGCAAGGGCTTATGATAGGATATTAAAGGTTTCAAGAACAATTGCCGACCTTGAAGGAAGTGAGAAAATAGAAAACAACCACTTGTCTGAGGCTATTGGGTATAGGAGTTTGGATAGGGAAACTTGGGGAAGATAATAATAAAACAAATTATAAGAATATGAATGCCAGAAAGATTTTACCCGTAGCATTTATTAGCTTTATACTCTTATCCTCTTCTATGGTCTTTTCTCAAAACGCCCTTACGAGGATAAAACAAGATGTCTTTGTCTTGGCTTCTGATTCTCTTATGGGACGCAGTGCAGGAACAAAATACGGAGATAAGGCTGCTAAGTATATATTTTCTCGTTTTGAAGAAAATGGGATGAAACCCAAATACCAAAGCATAAAAATTAATAGTACAGAAAAGAACATCTACGCTGTAATTGAGGGGAGCGACCCTATACTAAAGAATGAGTTTATTATTATGGGTGCTCACTATGATCACTTAGGTTATAAGACAAAAACTAAGTATGGCATTATAGATACAATAGTTTATAATGGTGCTGATGATAATGCATCGGGGACTTCTTTGGTCTTGGAATTAGGTAGGATGATTGCTAAGAACAAAGGCGACTTCAGAAGAAGCGTTGTGATTATTGCTTTCGATAGCGAGGAAACAGGACTTAATGGCTCTACTTATTTTGCTAATAGTGAGGATAGATATAATGATGTAATTATTGCTAAAAACACTAAGCTAATGATGAGCCTTGATATGGTGGGTTGGTTAAAGCAATCGAAGAAACTAACTATATCAGGTATTGGTCTTTTAGATAATCCTTATCAGTATTTCAATAAACTAAACTTAGATGGAGATAAAGCTATTAAGTTTAAGGATTTTAGTAGGAGCATATTTACTGGTTCAGACCACTTACCTTTCCTATATAAAAACATACCAGCCTTCCATGTTACAACAGGTATTAAGTCTCCCTATCATAAGCCAGAGGATGATGCAGACCTCATAGATTGTGAGGGAATCTTAGAACTTACAAACTACTTCTACGATGTGGTTAAAAATCTTGCTAATGCTGAAAAAGTAGAAACATCAGGCAAGAACCCAGCAATAAAGAAACCTATATCTTCTAATTATTGGGGTATTGAACTTGGGGGAGGCAATAACCAACATGATTATAAAGAAGGCAATATGACAGGAAAGAAAGACTTTGCATATTCTGGTGGCGTTTTTGCACATATTTCTATTAGTGATTACTTCGGATTTAAACTTGGAGCAAATTATAATTATATGTCAGCAAAAAGATATGAAACAAGGGTGAAGTATCAAAGCGTCTCTGTTCCTGCAATATTATTTTTAAAACTCGGGAATAATACTTATGCTTTCTCTGTTGGTATTGGAGGATTCTTCGATGATATATTTGATAGTAGAGCTAAGGTTGGTGAAGATAAGTATATGAATTATTTAACTCAATATTCCTTTGGTCTTCAATCTGAAATTGAAATAAGAATACAGAGATTCATCTTTAGTTTCCAGACTAAAAAAGGCTTAACGAATATGGATAAAGACCCTTTATATGATTATGGAAAAACAACTCAATTTACTACAACATTTAAAATTGGCTATATATTCTAAAAACAAGATTATGATAAGACTTAGATATTTATTTATTTCCCTTCTACTATTATCTCTAACCACAAGCTGTGAGAAAGAAAACATTATTAAGGATTTTAGTTTAGACTTTTCAAATATAAATTCAACAGAGAAGGAAAACACTTCTGATACTTTATCTATGCAAATGGATTTGTCGGATGCAGTAACTCAAGGTATAATCATTCCAACAAGCAAGCAATCTTCCAATGGACTATTTCACTTCAAGGCAAAAGCAAAGAAGAGTGACAAGAAGCTATTCTATAAGATTTACTATCAAAATGAGTCCTATAAGTTTGAAGAAAGCGATCCACTTAGTGGGGAGAACTTCTACGGTTCTTGGGAAGACACTGATATAGAATTTAAGCAGGTTCCTAAGAGTGGCATGATTGAAGATGATTTTAGGATTGTTGGAAACCCAAGAAACGAAAGAGTTTATTTCGGAACAGACCCTAAGTTTAAGGATATGGAAGAAGAAATCCAAAAAGGAATGGATATGATAAGAGCTGATGAGAACTGGTTTAATGATATAAAGAAGAAAGCCAAAGAAAACAAAAACACAGTTGAGCAGCAACTTTATATGGATATATGCTGGACTCTAAAACTTAATGAACAGCACGGAGAAATAAATAATAGGTATAAAAGAAATCCAAGAACAGGGGTTTATAGTTTCCTCTTGGTTATTGCTGATGAAGATGCCTTAAAGGAAATACCTAAAGAGATAAAGAATATATCTATATCTGATTCTATTAGTGGCTTTCTTAATCCTTATGATTACTTCCTTAATGGTAAGGGTAAGAGTACTAAAGGAATAAGTACAAGTTTTTCAAAGAAGTCTTTAAGCCTAAAAGCTGTTATATCTCCTGAAAGCGGAGTATATGTTGATATTCTTTCTTATCCTTTCGAAGACTTTAAGATACATCCAAATAATGGGAAACTAGGCAATAATGATACATTATATTATAGGGCACTCTATCAGCAATTCTTTCACAATGTACCAAAGACTCATTTCTTAAAGAATATCCCTGTAGTTGAAGATATACTTGATGATACTTATACAAGAGAAGAATATAATGAAAACCTTAAGAAGTTCACTAATAGTAAAAGCTTAATTGTTGACCATCCTTATATTACTGACTATCCTGGAAAGACTGTTAGGGTGGATAATGGGGGAAAGTATATTTCTCTAATTAATCCTGGCAATAAAGACAGGAAAGATAAACCCAAGAAAGAAAGTGTTGGCGTTAGTACAAGAATTGGATTTACTTATGGTAAGTTTAGAGGAAAGATAAAGTTCCCTGCACAGCTAAATAAATCAGGTGTTTGGAGCGGATTAACAAATGCTTTTTGGCTAATCTACCAATCGGAACAAGAGTGGAACCAAAGAAGAACATGCGATAAGGGTGGCTATGTTAAATATGCTCAAGACGATGGAAGCCAAGCCGAAAGAGTAAGCAGCTCTAATTATTCTGAAATTGATATTGAGATAATCAAGACCTCAAAATACTGGAACGATAAAGACGCTCCAAAGGGTTATGATCCATTTAATAAGGATGAATGCGTACTGGCTTGCACCAACTGGGACCTATCATGCCCAAGTCCTAAGAATTTCTATAATGGAGGAACTCATAAATATAATTACCTCTCCAAAGACTATACCTATCATCGCTGGTACGATGCCTACCGTGCCCTAACCTCAAGGGAAACAATACCTAATAATATATTCAATAAGGAGTATTATTATTATGAAATTGAATGGAAGCCAAATGAAATTATTTGGAGAATAGGCGAAAGCCCCGATAAGATGTATGTGGTTGGTTATATGAATGAGAAATTTACTGTGATACCAAACAACCAAATGCTTAGCGTTATCACACAAGAGTATCATTATTCTGAATTTTGGCCACCCATTATCTACGACCAAAACTTCCTACCCTACCCTAAGAAAGATATTGAAGGCAGGGTTTATGAGATAGTAGTGGAATAATAACTAAGCATTTACAATTAATAATTAATTACTATGAAAAGAAATCTACATATTACAATACTTGCATTTATAATAAGCTTATTAGTTTCAATTTCTATCTTTAGTCAAGATAAGAGGCCTGATTTTATAGAAAGTAGAGAGTATCCTCAATGGTTTTCAGATGCTAAGTTAGGCATCTTCATTCATTATGGTCTCTACTCCATCCCCTCTTGGAGTGGAAAAGAACAGTATGCCGAATGGTTCTATAAGGGATTAATTAGTGGAGATACTGCCAGAATTGAATTCCAGAAAAAGATATTTGGAGAGAATTTTAAGTACGAAGACTATAAAGATATCTTCAAAGCAGAACTATTCAATGCCCAAGAGTGGGCACAACTGTTTAAGAAGAGCGGAGCAAAATATATTCTTTTTACTTCCAAACACCACGATGGCTATTGTATGTGGAACTCCAAATATGCAAAAGGATGGAATAGCGTTGAGACAGGCCCAAGGATAGATTTCTGCCAAGAACTAACCGATGCAGTAAGAGGAGAGGGAATGGAAATGGGATTATATTATTCCCTAACAGAATGGACCAACCCCCTCTACCGCTGGACTGTGGATACTAATCTTACAATAGAAAGATATAGGAAAGAACATCTTATACCACAGTTCAAAGAATTAGTAGATAGATTTAAACCAAGCATAATATTTTCTGATGGAGACTGGGATCATAACCATAATGACTTCTCATCCGACGACTTAGTAGGATACTATTATAAGACAGTAGGCAAAAAAGCTATAGTAAATAATAGATGGGGGAAAGGATTTAATCACGGATACCTAACACCTGAATATAGTGCTGGAATTATAGAGTCAGGACAACCTTGGTCGGAATGCAGAGGAATAGGCAGGAGCTTTGGCTTAAATAGGAATGAAGACCTTGAATCCTATAAAAGCTCTGACGAACTAATTAAACATTTTGTTCAATTAGTTGCTGGTGGAGGCGGGCTAACCCTTAATGTTGGACCCTCAGCTGATGGGCAAATCCCACTCTTGCAACAAGAAAGATTATTAGACTTAGGAGCATGGTTAAATATAAATAAAGAAGCAATTTACGGCTCACAACCATATTTAAAACCTTATGATGAAAAAGAATCCACAGCAACAGGATTTTTTGATTCCATTATCGATTTCAATTGGGTAAGGAACTCCCCTATGAAGCATGTTACAGAAGATAATTTCAAAGTTAAATGGGAAGGCGAAATCGTTCCTAAGTTTTCCGAGAAATACACCATCAGTTGCCAAGCCGATGATTACGCTATTGTTTACCTTAACGATAAACTAATAATTGACACCAGGAATAAGATAAACTCCTACGATGTCACCCTTAAAAAAGGAGAGAAATATAGTATGATAATTGATTACGTTGAAACCGACCTTGAAGCAAGCATTAGCCTAAACTGGCAAAGCAAATCGCAGAAAAAACAACCAATAAAAACAAACTGGGAAACCTCCTACAAATGGAATACACCCTATGTATGCTATACAAAAAACAATAATAATCTCTATGCCATCTCCTTTCTAATTCCTAAGGACAACCTAATACTTAAACTGAAGACAAGCCCAAAGCAAAATATGAAAATCACCTTCCTCGATAGCCCTCAAATAGAGATACCTTGGCAATACAAAAATGGAGAACTACTAATCAATACCTCAACCATCCATTATTCCGATGTAAAATCAAAATCCGCCTACGTATTCAAACTAGAGGGATATTAGAACAATCAACTACCAGCATTAAAACAAATCAAAAAACTCCCCGTCCCCACACGCAAAACTCCTTGTCTCCGTAGGTCAAACACACCGTCTCCACGCCCCAAACTCCTTGTCTCCGAACCTCAAACACCCTGTCTCCAGACACAAGACTCATTATCTCCAGCTCTAATCTCCTTATTAATCGAAATATAGGCACACTAATAACTTGCAAAAAGCCTAATAGCATTTTCAAAATTGATAGCAAAAATCTAATTGCTTAGTCTAATCCTTTACCACAATTCAATAAGAAAGAAACATACCATCTAAATTCTTTATATATATTATCTACTTTATTATTGCCTTTTCCGTCGTGCGGGATTTGCAATCCCGCACTTTATTATTATTAGGATTTTCAATCCGATACTTATTCATTTTTAATCTTTTATCACTTCAACTTTTAATATTCCTTTTCCGCCTG
>DUQY01000045.1 GCA_012837565.1 Bacteroidales bacterium
ACCAAAAATATCCAATCGCCTCCATTATCCATGCAGTCACTTTAGCTTTCCCGGATTGAGGTGCTATACAGTTCTTTAGAGGAATTGAATTCGTATTTGTTTTTAATCTTTCAAGATAATTATTCAAATACTTACTAGAAGGTAAATTATAAAACCTTCTTTCACCAATTTCGTTTCCATCCTTATCCAGAATCAAGGTTGAAATTGAACTAATATCCTCATTTTTAGTTAAGTCCCAGACTAGAAAACCAATAGGAAAATTACCACTTAACCCATCGAATGCCTTGCTGTGAACAATAAAACCATTAAGATACTTTGCTTTCCATAATTCTCTAAATTTCTCAAAGTTTCCTGCGTTAATATATTTTAAGGTACTAAACATTCCTACTACAGCATTAGGTAATTCTTTTGTGATTCGAACAAGAAACTGAATAAATAACTCTCTTGATGCATAACCGTATTCTTGCATCATTGAAGAAACTTTATTATTAGCAACGCCTGTTTTGCTTTTTGATTCTTCAGCAGTAATATTATCAGAATTTGTAGCTTCAGCGTATGGAGGATTAATTAAAACAAGAATCTTCTTTTTAGATTTAATATCTTCTTGTAATTCTTTTGGCAACTTACCACTTAATGAGTAATCGATTGAGCCATTTTCTGAAATATCATCATTTAAGTAATCATATTGGAAACGTAATGCTGAAGAACATGTTTTTGTTGCTTTCATTACGTCAATGTCAGCATTATCTAATGTGGACATGTAAATCTTTCTATGGTTGCTGTGTTTGATTTCGAGATTTCCGACACCGCAACACATGTCCCATAATATATATTTTTCTTGCCAGCTTTCTCCAAGAGTATCAGAAAGTAAATTGTAAGCTTTATCAACTATATCTAACTTTGTATAATATGCGCCCTTAAATGTTCTTTCATCAACGGGAATTAAGCTATCTCTTCGTTCGAGTAGATAGTTACGATACTCTTGCTTAGGTGGTTTTTGATATATTGCCCAAAATTGTCTATAACCTTCTTTGTTATTTAACTCGTATAGTTTATTTTTCATAAAAAATACGGGTGCATTATTCTTATGTAATAGCTGTGCAGTTAAATTATCATGAGTAGCTACTGTTCCATCATGCATTATATCAGCAAAGAAAAATTGTACATAATCTTCTTCATTAGCATTCTCAATCTCACGTCCAATAAGGGAAACCCACTTATCAAAAACTTGCTTCAAATTATCTGGGGTAATGTTTGTTCGAATTATCTCACCAGATTTGATAGCTTCTTTAATTGTTTGTATAAACTCATTTTCATGTGTTGATATTTTAAAAGATACAAAATGGGTTCCTATATATGTTGACACTTCGTCCAAAGCTTCTTGTGTATATTGGCTTGCAGACTTGCCCCACTTTATTGTTTTTTTGGAAAGAAATGGAATAATATCGCTACTCTTCATGATTGCAGCTTTAACTGTGTCAATTACACATAGAAATGGAGGTATATACTCTCCATTGTTTAATGCAACTTGAACATAATGCATTAATTGAGTGAACATTGCATATGTTGAATGTTTACCTGTATCCTTAGCTTCAAACCAAATTTCTTTAGTTTGAATATCAATTAGCCCCTTTGTATAACTTTTTAAACCTAATGCCTGGAATAGTCAATATTAGTTCAGTCTCCAAACACCCTAAATGTATTTAAGCAACAGACTTTGCAGCTGATGCTTTTCCCTGGTAAACAGACGGAGGGAATCCATCTTCAGTCACGGTAGTTATTC
>DUQY01000005.1 GCA_012837565.1 Bacteroidales bacterium
AATTATAAAATAGGGGGAAACAATGTGGAAGATTTAACTCAAGAATATTTAATTCAAGAAGATTGGATGGCTGAAAGAGAACTAAAGACACTAAAAAAAGCACAAGAAGAAAAAGATAGACTTTTAGAATTAGTAAAAAAAGAGCAAGAGGAACTAAATGCTGCAAAGGAAAAAATAGAATCTGACTATAAGTGGATAGAAGAACAAGCAATTATAACTTTAGAGCAATTCATGGACAACATATCAGAAGATAAGAAACATAAAACCAAAACTCAAGAAAAATACAAACTGTTATCAGGTGAGATTATAAAAACATTACCAATAAATGAAATTAAATACGATGAAGAAAAACTAATAGCAAATGAAAAATATAAAGAATATATGGAGTACAAGCCTAAGTTTAAATGGGGCGAGTTTAAGAAAACCTTAACAATAGTTAAAGATAAAATCATAAATGAAGATGGCGAAGTCTTAGACGTTGATGGATTGTACTTAGAAGCTAAAGAGCCGATAGTAAAAATAAAATTAAAGGGGATAAAGTGATGAATAGAGCTGTACTTATAGGACGTCTAGTAAAGGATCCTGACCTTAGATATACCCAATCAGGAATAGCAGTAGTTAACTTTACATTAGCAGTAAACAGAAGGTTTGCAAAAGAAGGAGACCAGCAAGCAGATTTTATACCTACGATTGCTTGGAATAAAACTGCAGAAAATGCTGCTAAGTATTTATCCAAAGGTAGCCAGGTAGCAGTAGAAGGTAGAATACAAACTTCAAACTATGAGGATAAAGATGGAAAGAAAGTATATAAGACAGAGATAGTTGCAGATAATGTTCAGTTCCTTGACACCAAGAAGAAAGAAGAAACTAATGAAACTTTAAAACAAGCAGAAGAAACTTTTAAAGGTGAAGTTACAGATTCAGAACTACCATTTTAGGAGGTAAACAATAATGTATGTAGTTATGAAATGTTTTAAGGAGTTCCAAATTCCGGAAATGGTTTTTGGCTCAGAAGAAAGAGCACTTGAATATGTTCAACAAAATGAGATGGTGTTTTTCTCTTATGAAATAAAATATGTGGAGTTCGGAGGTTGAAACGATGGAAGCTTATGACGATTTAATAGCTGGAATATTCAAATTAGCAGTTTTAGATGATTCTAAAGAATTAAGAAGAATGATAAAGATTGAACTAGAAAAGGAAGACGAAAGAATTGTTATGGAGAAAATTGAAGAATACAAAGAGGATATAAAAAAAGACTTGCAAGATGCAATCCTTAAAGAAGCTAAGAATTGGCCGGACAATAAAAAATCTGATCGTTGGAAAATGCTGGAAGAAATAAGGGATAAATACATAAAGGAGATGGGGTTTTAAAATGGACTTCCTATGGACATACATAAAAAAGGTAAAAAAGAAAGGATGTGCTTAAAAGTGGGAACTGAGAACATTTTATCTATAAGCAATATTGAGGCTGGAATAAAAGAAGGTACAACAATCGCAATACTAGGTAATAAAATATCATCTAAGGAAAAGCACGATAAACTTTTCTCAGGAGTTCACCATAAAGATATAGAAACAGCAGAGAAAGCATGGGAAGAAGCAGTAACGTTTATTAAAAAACATTATGAAGTGGAGATAATAGAAAAATACTATCCGTCAATTAATATAACCAGGAGAGAGTTAACAGTTTTAGGAGGGATAAAGTGATTAAAGACTCAGGCACCAGGAGAGGTTTTGATTCTGGAGCAGTAAGAGATATGCAAGAAGGCAAAGGAAGAATGGATCTTTTACCCTGGAACGGAATAATGGAAGTATCAAAGCATTGTGAGCAGGGAGCTATTAAATATGGGGAGAACAACATAGATAAGGGAATACCAATAAGTTCATTAGCAGATAGTGCAGCAAGGCATTTAGCAAAATACATAGCAGGTGAGAACGATGAAAACCATTTAGTGGCAAGTGTTTGGAATTTACTATGGGCATTGGAATTTAGCATAACCAAACCGGAATTAAATGATTTGTATAATTGGAGGGAAGAATGACTAAGGAAGAGCTAAGGGAATATCGGTGGTTAGTAAAGAATATTGCCAACTTAGAAGATAGACTTCTTGAATTAGAATCGATAGCTACTAAGATAACAACTACATTACAACAAGATGTAGTAGATTGTTCCAGTAATCAATCTAAGATGGCAGATCAAGTAGCAAGTATCATAGAGTTACAAGACACCATAAACGAACAGTTAACCAAAATGTATGCTTTACAAAAAAAACTACAAGATAAGATTTGCGACATGCCCGAAAGAGAAAAATGTTTATTAACTCTAAAATACATAGAGGGTTTAACTTGGGAAGAAGTAGCGGTTGAAATGGGATACAGTTGGCAACATATACACAGGCTACACTCCATAGCTTTGAGAATGTTGAATAAAAAGAGGAGATAGAATGAGAGTATCCAAGTGTGATATTCTTATAATAGGACAAAGTCCTAAGAGCATAGTTTAATACTCTTCCTTTTTTATAGCCTTTGGTGATTCGTTGCCATTGGCT
>DUQY01000046.1 GCA_012837565.1 Bacteroidales bacterium
ATTAAATCAGATAAAGAGTAAATAATATAATAAATCATATATCATGCAAAATATTAACTCAGCAGCCGACTTGAAAAAAGCTATTATACAACTAGAGCTAGACCGCACAGTTCAATGGGAATTTTTGCAAGAGCAAGTTTGTAATACTTATGAGAGTATGAAGCCAATTAATTTAATTAAGAACTCTCTTATTGATATGGCATCCTCACCATATTTAAAGAATAAAGTATTTGCTT
Source organism: Bacteroidales bacterium (assembly GCA_012837565.1). GTDB lineage: Bacteria > Bacteroidota > Bacteroidia > Bacteroidales > P3 > UBA10566. Next base: position 237 of record DUQY01000046.1, read on the forward strand.
TAATACTAAACTCTTTAAATAAATTTGTTTCAAAGCATACATCTAAAGAGAAATCAGACAATCCTTTTAAAAACTTTATTAATAATCTTTTACAGGTTGGCGTATCAAACTTTATTGTTAACCCAATTGCTCTTAACTTGATTAAAGGATTCTTAGTACAATATCTATTCAATAAAGCAAAATAAATTCCTCTAAGAGTGATAAGTGAAAAATACAAACTACCAATTTACGTAAGAGCAAGCATATTTCTAATTGGTATGTATGCTCTAATATCTATGCTTTACATAGCTCAAGATATAATCGTTCCTATTGTCTTTTCTTTTATTATAGCCATCTTACTTAACCCAGTAGTTAGCTTCTTTGGTCGATGGAAAATAAATAGAGTATTATCCATAACAATAACCCTGTTTCTTTTTGGAATAGTTTTTCTTGGTCTTGGAGCTTTTTTAGTTTGGCAAATAAGTGGCTTTAGTGAGTCATGGCCAATCTTTGTTGACAAATTCTCAATAATGTTTGATCAGTCAATCACATCTCTTTCAAAATACTTCGATATAGACCGTAAATACATTTATGATTGGATAGCAAATTCACGCAAAGACTTAATAGATAATAACGGAATGGCAATCGGACAAACTATTTTTTCTTTAGGAGGTTCTATACTATCATTAGTTTTAATCCCCGTTTACATTTTCTTTATCCTTTACTATAAAGCATTATTATTAGAATTTACTTGCCAACTTTTTGCCGAAGATTATCAAACAAAAGTACATGAGATAATCACAGAAATCAAAACTGTTGTTCAAAAGTATCTTTCAGGATTAATTGTCCAGCTTATAATAGTTGCCATACTCAACTCTGTAGGACTTTTAATAATAGGAATAGATTATGCCATCTTACTTGGCGTGCTTGGAGCCTTATTGAATCTTATACCATATATAGGAGGAATAGTCGCAGTAGCCCTTCCAATGATGATAGCCTTTGCAACCAAAACAACACCTTGGCCTGCCGTTTACGTGCTTGCACTTTATGCCTTTGTGCAAATGGTTGACAATAACTATATCGTTCCAAAAATAGTAGCTTCAAAAGTACAAATCAATGCACTTTTCTCAATCATAGTTGTTTTGGCAGGAAACGCATTCTGGGGTGTATCAGGCATGTTCCTTTCCATACCTTTGCTTGCAATAATGAAACTAATATTTGATAGGATAGAACCATTAAAGCCCTGGGGGTTCTTATTAGGCGACACAATGCCTAATATTCTTAAGCTAAAGGGTATTCCAAGAAAAAATAAAGCAAAATAAATAACATCATGATAAAGATAAAAGGAAGGCATTCTTATCTCAAAAACAGATTTTGAATTTGAAAATGGAGCGGTGTTAAACCCCGCAATAATAAGGGAGGGAGATAGTGTTCATATTTTTTATCGTGCTGTACAAGAAGGGAATTATTCAAGTATAGGTTATTGTAAATTAGATGGCCCTTTAACAGTTGTTGAAAGGTGGGATAAACCAATCATAGCTCCTGAATTTGATTATGAATCTCAAGGGGTTGAAGATGCACGTATAGTTAAGATAGATGACTTATATTATATGACCTATACTGCTTATGATGGAATAAATGCTCGAGGAGCTTTGGCGATATCAAAAGATCTAATCCATTTTAAGAAGAAAGGTATCATCGTTCCTCACATATCATATTCGGAATTTGTGTTATTAGCTGAATCAGCAAAAGTAGATAAAAACTACTACCAAAATCATAAATTCTATTATAAACATTCAGACCCACATAAAAAGATAATCTTATGGGACAAGAATGTAATTTTCTTCCCTCGTAGAATTAATGGGAATTTAGTATTTCTTCATCGCATTCGACCAGGAATTCAAATAGTTTCTGTAAAAGAATTAAATGATCTTACTGAAAAGTTTTGGGAAGATTATTTCAATAACTTTTCACAAAAAATATTGTTTGATCCTGTCTTTGAGCATGAGTCGAGCTACGTAGGAGGTGGATGTCCTCCAATAGAAACACCTCAAGGTTGGATATTTATTTATCATGGAGTTGAAGATAATAACGGACCTGTCTATAGGGCTTGTGCAGCGTTATTAGATTTAAATGATCCATCTAAAGTATTAGCAAGACTACCTTATCCTTTATTTTATCCAGAATATGAATGGGAATTATATGGCGATGTGAATAATGTAGTTTTCCCTACTGGAACAGCCCTATTTGGAGATACTTTATTCATTTACTATGGTGCAGCTGACAAATATGTGGCTTGCGCATCAGTTAACTTCACAGAATTGCTTACTGAGCTACTATCTTATACCACAAAACAATGAAAACAAAATACATAAAAAACAGAATGGGAGGAGCCTTAGAACCGAATGATCTTCCTTTTGATTCTAAAGAAATTATCAATAATCCATTTGTTAATTTACATTTAAAGCAAGAAGAATTAAAAAAAAAACCAAAAGCTACCTGTAATTTTGATTATTACTTCTTATCCTCCAAGAGAATGTGGAATAGCAACATATTCACAGGATTTAGTAAAGTCAATAAACAACAAGTTTAGCACCTCTTTTTCAATTAAAATATGTGCATTAGGGGCAGATAAAGTAAACTATAATTATCCTAAAGAAGTGGAATTTATTCTTGACACTTCTGTTGAGTTAGAATATGAAAGGACAGCAGAATCTATTAATAAAGACACTAACATTCAAATTGTCTTAATACAGCATGAATTTGGTTTCTTTTCAAAACAAAAACAAGCTTTCATTAAATTCTTATCTCAACTTTCAAAACCAATCGTTATTGTATTTCATACGGTACTACCAAATCCAAATATCAAACTAAAATCAGAAATTAACAAAATAGTAGAAATTTGTCAGTCAATTATAGTTATGACAAACACTTCTGCTAATGTTCTGATTAAAGATTACCAAGTACCAAAAGATAAAATAAATATTATAGCTCATGGAACTCATTTAGTTTCTCATTTAGGAAAACCTTTTCTGAAAAAGAAATATGGCTTATCAGGCAAAAAAATACTCACAACCTTTGGCTTATTAAGCTCAGGGAAAAGTATAGAAACGACAATAGAGGCTATGCCCACAATTGTAAAGCAATGTCCAGAAACAGTATTCTTAATTATAGGCAAAACTCATCCTGAAGTTGTTAAGAAAGAGGGAGAAAAATATAGAGATAGTCTTGAGAAGCTTGTCCTCAAACATTCTCTTCAAGAGCATGTTAAATTTATAAATAGTTATTTATCTTTACCTGATTTGCTTGAATATCTTCAAATGACGGATATTTATCTTTTTACAACAAACGATCCTAATCAAGCAGTGAGCGGAACATTTGTTTATGCAATGAGTTGTGCTTGCCCAATCATTTCCACACCAATTCCACATGCAAAAGAATTATTAACAAAGGAAACCGGTATTATTATAAACTTTGGAGATTCAGAGCAGTTATCAACCAGCGTAATAAGTTTGCTAAATAACCCCTCACTACGAAGAAAGCTAAGTTCAAATACATTACAAGCTATCACCCCTACTTCTTGGGAAAATTCAGCCATCTCACATGCCATGTTGTTCGAAAAGATTTCAGATAATAAAATTAGAACAAAATATAATTATCCTGTAATTGAATTAAGCCATTTAAAACGTATGACAACAGAAGTTGGCATAATTCAATTTTCAAAAATAAATCAACCTGACTTAAGCACAGGATATACCCTTGATGATAATGCACGAGCACTTGTAGCTATGTGTATGTATTATAAACTGACAAAGAATAAAGACTATATAAAAGATATCCGCAAATACCTAAGTTTTATTAAATTATGTTGGCAAGAAAAAGAAGGCTTTCTTAATTATGTAGATAAGGATAAGAAATTTACAATACAAAACCAAGAAGTTAATCTTGAGGACTCGAATGGAAGAGCAATTTGGGCGTTAGGATATTTATTATCATTAAAAGAAATCCTCCCTGAAGAAATAACAATTCAGGCAGAAAATATTTTTAATAAATCACTCCATTATCACCAAGACGTATGCTCTCCCCGAGCAATGAGCTTTGCAATAAAAGGAATATATTATGCTCAAAACATAAATAATTTTCCAAAACACCTACTTATCTTAGAGAAATTCACCAATAGGTTGGCGCAAATGTATAAACACGAAGCTCAAGAAGGCTGGCAATGGTTCGAATCATATTTGACCTATGCAAATAGTATATTACCTGAAGCTATGTTATATTCATGGACAATAACAAAGAATATTGAATTCAAAGAAATAGCGATCAAGTCATTTGAATTTCTTCTTTCTCAAATATTTAATAAAAATGGGATAGAAGTAATCTCAAACAAAGGATGGCTTAAAAAGGGTGAAAAGTCAAAACATTTTGGGGAACAACCAATAGATGTAGCTTATACAATTATGACATTAAGTGGATTTTACGACATATTAGATAATAATGACTATAAAAAGAAAATGCTAATTGGGTTCAGCTGGTTTTTAGGGAATAATCGTTTAAATCAAATTATTTATAACCCTTGCACAGGTGGTTGCTACGATGGATTAGAAAAAACCCAAGTCAATCTAAATCAAGGTTCAGAGTCAACTATAAGTTATTTGATGGCACGCCTAACTGTTGAAAAATATCTTTCTTTAAAAGTAAACCTCTAATAGAATTAAAAAAATCACTTACTTTGCATTTAGAAATGAATAGTATAATCTGCTCAGATATACTCTTAGATTATATATTCTAAGATAATTATAACTAACATACATAAACTATTTAGAAAAAAAACTAAAAACAAATGAAGATAATTTGTGTTGGCAGGAACTACCTTGCGCATATAAAAGAACTAAACCACCCAATTCCAGAAGAGCCATTGTTTTTCTTAAAACCTGATTCGGCACTTCTACAAAAAAACTCCCCATTTTATTATCCCGACTTCTCAAAAAATGTTCACTACGAATGCGAGTTAGTAGTTAAGATTAATCGTTTAGGAAAATCAATCCCAGAAAGATACGCAAAGAATTACTATTCCGAAGTAGCACTTGGGTTAGATATGACTTGTCGTGATATACAAGAAAAAGAAATCTCAAACTCATCCCCTTGGTCAATATCCAAAGTCTTCGACTATTCAGCCCCAATGAGTAAGTTTATAGAATTAGAAACCCTAGGAAAAGACGTTCAAAACCTCAATTTCAAGCTACTAAAAAACGGAGTTATAGTTCAAAAGACCAATACCTCCGATATGATATTCACCGTAGATAAAATCATATCCTACCTTTCCCAATATATGACCCTAAAGATAGGCGATATGATATTCACCGGCACCCCATGTGGAGTAGGAGAAGTAAAAATAGGCGATCACTTAGAAGGATTCCTCGAAGAAGAATCAGTCTTAATTTGTGATATAAAATAAATCACAGAACAAAAGGAATATTACGTATTCTCGCTACATATATATAAGCAGAAAATCAAATATATCACTAAATACTCACATATTCAAGTAGTTTTAGGATTATTTGTAAGTCAATGATGATATAATTATCAATAATACAGTGAGCTTTGGAAAGTTGATAAAGCAATTATTATAATCAAAAGGGTTAGGAGTTAAGACTCAAAATTTCGATTCCTACCTTCTAATATTATTCTTGAAAACAAGCCCTAAAAGGAGACAAAATTAAAACGCTATAACAATTTACTGAAACGCTGTTTTAAAAAAATGAAACGCTGTTTCAAGAAATTAAAACAGCGTTTCATTTAGACCTCGTTTTTTCAAATTTATGTCCCACCTTTTTATATTTATGTCCCACCTTTTTTAATTTATATCCCATCTTTTTTCACAAAGACCTACTCCTGATTCTGACAAGTCTTTTTACTACTTTTTTTCAATTAATCGCCATATAAAATTATTAATACTTCCAAGCATAGCTTTGGTTAGCTGTACCAATAAGGAAGAAAAAGCAAAAGAGCTTGTTAAACAAGAATGGGAGGGTAAGGATGTGAAGCTGTTTTTAAACCAGCCCTACAAGATGTTTAATGAATCAAAGGATAAATCGGACAATTCGCTTATTGGATATGAGCTATTATATAGGGTGAGATGGAACGATAAGTCGGATACTATTTATTATAAAGCAAGTTTCGATAAAGAATTGACAAAAATAACTAATAATACTAATTCTATTTTAGAATCAGAAAAGCTAATCTTGGATGAGTCAGTGCAGAAAGGTGCAGAGGTTGATAGCTTAATTGATGTCTTTAATGTACTATAAAACAAGTCTATTATAAATTTAGCTTTAAGTTCTCTACATTCAAATTATTATATTTGAGCAATTTGGTATGATAGGACATCTTTATATTCTAAGTAAATATCTTCAAGGATAATCATCTTGGATGCAAAAAAAGAATAAATCTTTTCGTAATCTTCTTTCTTATACATATTAACCCCTTTAAGTTCAAAATAAATAGCACTTAAAGTTTTTTGTTCAATCTCATCATAGTTTTCTGCCCATACCAAACCCTCACCAGCCTCCTTATCCCAAAGTTTTCTAAATGCATAGAAATAACTATATATCTCTTTCCTTTTCTCTTCACTCTTATTATCAATCTGAAAAAGAACTAATGCTTTTTCGTGATCGGCATAAAATTTAAGCTGTGTGGATTTAATGCTTATTCTCGACATTAACCACCTTCTCTTTATCCTTTTATTATAGCAGTAAGTCTTAAATCCAGCCCAAAACTTAGTGTTTATTTCTTTTTTTTCTTCCCTATTAAACATTTAACAAGTCTATTATTGTAGGTTTAATATCTGATCAGAATGCTCCTTTGTCTTAACTTCTTTTGGAGATATAATCTTTTCAATAATACCATCTTCATTAATAATAAATGTTGTTCTATAAGTTCCCATATATGTTTTTCCATACATTTTCTTTTCTCCCCAAACCCCAAATTTCTCAACCAAAGCTTTATCAGTATCAGCAATCAGGGTAAAAGGAAGTTCGTATTTTGTCTTAAACTTATTATGAGAAGCAACAGAATCAATACTAACCCCAATCACTTCATAACCTGCCTTACGCAAATCACTATAACCATCCCTCAAGCTACAAGCCTGAGCAGTACACCCAGGAGTATTATCCTTAGGATAGAAATAAAGGGCAATCTTTCTTCCCTTATAATCAGATGTTTTAATCTCTTGTCCATTTTCATTTACTCCCAAAATCTCAGGAGCCTTGTCGCCAATATTTACCATAAGTTTATGTTTTTAATAATACACTTTTTCTTCTTTAAACGAAAGAAAATAATCAATAATCCACCCTCGCCTTGCATCAAGATCATCTGCCCAATAATCAATTTCGCCTATCCTTCCATTAGGGTTAGTCCAAGATCATTAATATCTGTATCTACCTGAGCTTTTAATTCAGGCGACATATACAGAAGTATAATAGAACAAAATATACTTGTCAGTAATTTCATCGTGTTATAAATTTATTGAATATGTAGGCCTTATAAATGTTCTCATTAAAATCTTTTAACGATAATATTTGCTAAATGTTCGGAAATTATAGATTATTTTTCTTTGATGCCATTTATACATTAGTTTATTATTAAGATAATAAATATGCATTTCTTTCTGTCAAAAGGCATGTTTTAATTATTGTTTTTATCTTTGATAATATAATGCATTTGTTAATTACGATGTTCCAATACTTAAATAAACTCTTTTAATATATTATCTATTCTTCATTCCTATCTAAATGTATTGCAAAGGTTGAAGTTCTCTCTTTTGGCTTTCAAAGGAAAAAGGTCTATCTTTGCAGATTAAATCAAAAAAAACAAAAAAAATGAAAGACGACCCTGGTCACAGTATTGTTCATTTATTGAAAACCCTAATCAATCTGTAGGTTATCTTTGTTATACCTCCTTTTGATTACATAATAGAAGGTATAAGTTATGATGAAAATATTAAAAAGAGTATTTCAAAAAAAGATTTTTCAAACCTCAGGTCTATCTCAAGCCTCTGTTGAAAGAATTAGAAAAAGCACAACCCTTAAACAAGAGGATTTGTTCCTCCACTACTCAACTTCAATCACAGGTCTTGATGAAGAGAACGTTGAGAATAAAACAAAAGAATTTGGTTTAAACCGTATTCAAAGAGAGCAAGCACCATCATGGGTTAAGCAATTAATCACAGCCTTTATCAATCCCTTTATTGGTATCTTGGCTTTAATAGCTATTATTTCATTTGTTATAGATGTATGGATTGCCGAACCAGGTAACGAAGACTATAAGACTGTTATAGTTATTTCGGCTATGGTTTTCATTAGTGTATTCCTTCGTTTCATTCAAGAATTTAAGAGTAATCTTGCAGCAGAGAAGCTAAAGAAAATGGTAACTACAACTGCAACTGTTGTTAGGCAGGAAGAAGGTGCTCATGAAATTGATTTCGAAGAGATAGTTCCAGGCGATATTATTAGAATATCGGCAGGTGATATGATACCAGTTGATGCAAGGATAATTCAGTCCAAAGACTTGTTTGTCAACCAAACCATGCTAACAGGTGAATCCCTTCCTGTTGAGAAAACCTCTAACGTAATTAATAGCATAAGCAATAAACCACTACACGAGTTAGAGAATATCTGTCTAATGGGAACAAATGTTATAAGTGGTTCTGCAATAATGGTTGCAATAAATACAGGTTCAAACACTTATTTTGGAGCCATAAGCAAATCCGTAACAGAGAAAAGAGCAGAAACAAGTTTCGATAAAGGTATAAACAGAATTAGTTGGTTGCTTATACGCTATATGCTTGTTATGGTTCCTCTTGTATTCCTAATTAATGGTATATTCAAGGGAGATTGGTTAGAGGCACTATTATTTGCTATTGCAGTAGCCGTGGGTCTAACTCCAGAGATGCTACCAATGATTGTTACCACCAACCTTGCAAAAGGATCTGTAAATATGAGTAAGTATAAGGTTATTGTCAAAAGACTTAATGCTATACAAAATATTGGAGCTATGGATGTACTTTGCACCGACAAAACAGGAACCCTTACATTAGATAATATAGTATTGGAAAAGTATGTCAATATTATGGGCTTTGAAGATCAGGAGGTCTTGAGCTGGGCATACCTAAATAGCTTCTATCAAACAGGAGTAGAAAGTCTTATGGATAATGCAATCCTTAAACATGCTGAACTCTATGAAGAACTGAAGATAGAAGATTTTGAAAAATTAGATGAAATACCTTTTGACTTCAATCGTAGGAGATTATCCGTTATTTTAGAGAAAGACGATGGTCAGCACCTTTTAGTATGTAAAGGAGCAGTAGAGGAAATGCTCGATATATGTTCCTTTGCCTTCGATCCTGCAGAGGATGAGAAACTTCAAATCTTTACCGATGAGATTATCCCTATGGATGAAAAAATAAGGGATTTGATATTAAGAGAGTCTAATAAAATGAACGAAGACGGTATTAGGGTTCTCCTTCTTGCAGTTCGTGAATTTGATCCTCGTCCTCTTGACTATGGAGTTAATGATGAAAGTGATTTAGTAGTTGTAGGACTAATTGGTTTCCTTGACCCTGCAAAACCTTCCGCAACTGATGCCATTGCAGAGCTACATGAGTTAGGAGTAGATGTGAAAGTTCTTACAGGTGATAATGAAAAAGTAACTTCTAAGATATGTAGGGATGTTGGCATACCTATTAATAATATAGTACTAGGAACCGAGCTTGACGATATGACGGATGAGGACCTAACAAGAGATATTGACGATATAAGTATATTTGCAAAGCTTAACCCATTCCAAAAAAGTAGAATAGTGAAAATACTTCAAGCCAAAGGACATACTGTAGGTTTCCTTGGTGATGGAATCAACGATGCAGGAGCTTTAAAGGATGCCGATGTAGGAATATCTGTTGACACCGCAGTAGATATTGCAAAGGAAAGTTCTGATATAATACTTCTTGAAAACGATTTAGCAGTACTTAAAAATGGAGTAGTTATTGGAAGAAGAACATTTGGAAACATATTGAAATATATCAAAATGACCACTTCGAGCAATTTTGGTAATATGTTTTCTATGTTAGGAGCAAGTGCATTCTTACCATTCCTACCAATGCTACCAGCCCAGTTGTTACTACAAAATCTACTTTACGATGTTTCCCAAATATCAATACCATGGGATAGTGTCGATGAAGAATATATCAATAAACCACAGCAGTGGGACACTTCCTTCCTTTCAAAGTTTATTCTTTATATTGGACCCATCAGTTCAATATTCGACTATGCAACCTTTGCCCTAATGTTTTTCTTCTTTAAAGCCAACTCACCCGACCACCAAGCCTTATTCCAAACAGGATGGTTTGTTGAGGGATTATTATCTCAAACATTAATTGTTCACCTAATAAGAACAAGAAAAGTACCATTTATACAAAGCTGGGCAACAGCACCAGTAGTAGCTCTAACCTCTCTAATCATGGCAATAGGAATATTTATTCCATTTTCACCAGTAGCGTCAATGTTTGGAATGGAACCACTACCTATACTCTATTTCCCATTCTTGATAATTATTCTAACAGCATACGCATTACTTACCCAAGTTGTGAAGAACTGGTTTATTAGAAGATATAACGTTTTCTAGATTATAGTCTATCGAAAGTCCAAGGTAACCTGACTTTGACTATGCTTCACCCAAAAATCTAAGGTCTTACTGAAACGCTGTTTTAATTTCTTGAAACAGCGTTTCATTTTTTTAAAACAGCGTTTCAGTAAATTGTTATAGCGTTTTAATTTTGCGTCCTAACTCTTCACCCTTTTCATTATAATAAATGCTTTCTCAATTTGTCAAAGCTCATAAGTGCTTAGTGGATATATTTGATTTTCTGCGTGTATATATGCAGCAAAAATAAGTAGTTTTACTTTGCGACACCCTAAAATATGCCCAAAAGCTATAATAATTATTACGCAGTCTTAAATCATAAAAGGTAAAGGGAGAAGTTTATTATGCTTCTCCCTTTTTGTATTTGATTAATTTGAGATTATATATTCTTATAAACTAATACTTGCACCCATAATTGCCCATAATCCTGGTTGGGGTATATTCCCTAAATCGAAATGTGGGGTGTTTAGTATATTGTTTATGTTTAGGTAGACGTTTAGGCTTCTGTAATTATAGTTAAGGTTTAGGTCTAGAATTGCAAAGGTTGGATAGCCTTTTATTTCTGTTGGTGCATTATCAATATATTCTAAGTATTCACCCATTCTCTTTTGGTAACGGTAGGATAGGGTGGTGGTGAGTTTGTCTTTATATATTGGTAATGTAAGTCGTAGGGTTAATTTATCTCTTAGGTAGTTTAGGATATAGTTTGAGATATATTCATTTTTCACTACATCTTGGTTCATCCTTGTGTAGTTGGCTTCAAATATTGTCTTGTATTTAATGACAGGCATGAGTTCATTGATAAATAACTTTGCTCCCATTTCTAATCCTATCTTATCTAGCTTTGTAATGTTTTTTGATTCCCATTTGTCGTCAGGGTTTATCTTTACCCAATCTATCATATTCTTTCCATTCATGTAGAAAGCTGAAATATACGAAATAATATATTTGTTTTTCTGCCTTAGACCTATCTCAATACTTTGCGACTCCTCTTGTTTTAGGTTTTTATTGCCAATATGAGTGGAGGTTGTATAGTATAGGTCGTTGAAAGTTGGTAGCCTTGAAGACTGTGAAAAAGAGGTGTAAATATCTAAATTATCAATTATCTCATAGTTTAGATTAACGGATGGATAGAGCTTAAATTTGTTTTCTATTGAGGTATTAACAAATCCTAATACTCCAACGGACAATGTAAGTTTCTTATATTGAATGCTGTGTTGTAGCAAATAACTTAAGTTTGTTCTATTATCTTCTTTGGTAAATTGATCGAATGGGTTGTCCATGGGGGTTCCCAAAACACTACTTAATATACCCTCATTTCTAATTTCCAAACCGATATTAGTTGTGCCTATCTTCGATTGATATTCACCATTTATATTTCCACCAAAGACATCAGCCCTATGATGATTGGCAGAACCACTATTCTTTATTAATTCAAATACATCATTATGCCTATTCCAATAGATGGAGGGTGTGAACTTAAGTTTTTCACCAAATTCTCCTTTTATTGAGCCTAGTATTGAACTGGTATTGTCGAATTGGTTTGGGAATTTTGCGGAGTAGAAGGAATTTGCTCCGTATGCTTTTTTATTATATCCAAATTGTAGGTCTATCTTATCTTTCTTAATATTTAACCTTGATTGGTATAATACATTGAAAATCTTATAATCAGTATTTGCAATATATCCATCGGATGATTTATAGCCCATTGATATATAGTTTTCAAGGTTTTTTATCTTATAGCTACCACTAAGTTCATAGTTTTGTAGTTTATGCTGCCCTCTTTCCACTTTTGCATGAAGAGATTTATCCACTCCTTTCTTAGTGATAATGTTTATTCCACCACTAAAGGCCGATGAACCATAAAGAATTGCTGATGGGCCGTGGATGATTTCGATTTTTTCTATGTCGGAAAGGTTGATTGGAATGTCGAAGCTATAATGACCTGTTTGGGGGTTAGAGATGTTTATGCCGTTAAGGAGTATTGCATTTTGGTCGAAAGAACCACCTCTAATTGAAATGTCGGATTGGACACCGTGGCTACCTCTGGTTTGAATATCTACTGAGGCGACGTAGTTTAGGACTTCTTCTATACTTTGGGGCGAAAGCCGCTGAATATCCTCTCTTGAAATTATGGTTACTAGCTTAGCAATTTGATTGATAGGCTGATCATTTGAAGAGGAAGAAATAATGACTTCATCAAGTTCTCTTTCTGCAATTTGATTGATTTTAGTGGAATCGGTCTTTTGAGCATTAGCATCTGTTGCATTTGCAAAAGTTAGTGCACCCACTGTCAAAACCCCAATTGTTACTACCTTATGCATACTATTGTATATGCTATAAGATTTTCTTGCAAACCGAGTAAATCGGTAAGCTTTGTTTTTCTGGAATGTTTGTTTTTCCATGTTCGTTTTTTGTTGATTAATAAATTAGTAAATAAAAAAAGTAGCAACCCAATTATTCTTAAAGTTGCTACGATTCTATGTTTTTAATAATATAAATACTGAATTATGTATTTATTTTACTCTTTCAGAATATTCAGAAGTTCTGGTGTCGATCTTAATTTTTTCACCAGTTTCAATAAATAGAGGAACACGAACATTAGCACCAGTTTCAACCGTAGCGTCTTTCATAGCGTTTGTTGCAGTGTTTCCTTTCATACCAGGTTCGGTATATGTTATCTCCATTTCCACAAATGCAGGCAATTCACAAGTAAGAGGTGTTTCGGTGTCAGCGTGAACTATCATTTCCACATTTTGACCCTCTTTAAGAAATTGAGGTGCATTTATAACATCTTCCTGAATTGATATTTGTTCAAAGTCTTCGGTATGCATGAAATTATAACCGCTATCATCCTTATATAAGTAAGTATATGGGCGGCGTTCAATTCTTGCTGTCTCAATTTTTGTTCCAGCTAAAAATGAATGTTCTAATGTCTTACCAGTTTTGTAGCTTTTCATTTTAGTACGCACAAATGTATTTCCCTTCCCAGGTTTAACGTGAAGGAATTCAATAACAGAGAGTAAATCTCCATTCATAACAATACATAAGCCGTTTTTAATGTCAGAGGTCGTTGCCATAATTTTATTTTGTTTAGTTATTTATATCTTTTTCTTTTGAAATTTCGTTGAACCTACGTTCAAAAAACTCATTATCTTCTTTTATCTTTTTATAGTTTTTTTCATAGTAATTAGCTCTCATATTTGCACCAATCATCCTAATAACGCAAATCAAAAGCAATAAAATAACTAGTATTTCTGTTGTCGGTTTAGCAAAAATATAGTACCCAATGATAGCAACTATACCCATATAAGATAGTAAATCTAGTAGTTTTGATATTCTTATAATGTTCATCTTGTAATTTATCAATTAGTTGCAAAAATACTCCTTTTTTCCTTTTTAACAAAATATTTGAATAATGAGGATAATTTATCTATATTTGCAGATTGAGAAAAAGATAATATAGTCAAATTTAATATACAAATATGAAGCGATTATTTTTAAGCATAATAATATGTTTGTTTGCGTTTAATGGGTTTTCGCAAAACCTAATAGATCTTGATGATCAAAAGCTTACAGAGTTTACCAATAAGCTAATAGCATTGCCTTTTCCTGAAAGGGATGTGATAACAAAGGCGTGTGAAGTTTTCGAGAAAGATTTCGCAAACGACCCTTATGTTGGGGATTGGGCATTTCAAATACTTTATTACTACCACGAAATATCATGTGAGGATAAGACAAATACCCTTCACAAAACTTTTTCAGACAAAGAAATAAGAGGATATTTTCATAAAGATATTTGGGTTCTACCCAAGTTGAAATCTAATATATCATCCTTTATAACAGAATATGCAAAATGGGGATATAGAATTTCATCAGATGAGGACACCACCTATTCAATTGAGGTCGATTCCACATACCTACTTAAAAGGTTAGGTAAGTTGCTTTCAAAGGATTATTGTTTTTATTTCACTAATTATGTAGCTGATTTAGGTGTTGCACCAATATGGCATGCGGAACTAAATATACCAATTGCAGAGGTAATGAGAAGAATAGAATGGAGAGATTTACTACTTGATAGAAATCCAGACTTCATTAGGAAAGACCTTGTAACAAGAGAAATACAATCCTTACTTTTCATAGTCACCAAAGGATTAGAAAATACTCCAATATACGGTGAGAATAAAGATGAGATGAAGGTTCACGACCCAAGAGAGGGATTCGATTTTGCTAAAATAGCCAATGAAACCACAATCATCCTGCCTGAATATAAAACTCCAATACAAACATATTACAGAGCCTACCCTAATACCACATGGGGATTGTATTTGACCGACTTTATGCACCGCTTAGCATTAAACAAATATCGTTTCTCCAACCAGATAGATGATTTTGTTCTAGAAAGCCTGTATCCAAAAGATAGAAAAAACATAGACCCATTGTTAAAGTACAAGGATATGCTTATTGACAATTTAATGGACTAGGGAAAGAAATAACAGATTAGAAGAAAAATATGAAAAATTTAATAGTAATTTGCCTGTGCTTATTTAGCACATTAACTGGTTTTACCCAAAAAAATATAACACTTGAAAACATTTGGGCAAAAGGAACTTTCCGTGAAAAGTCTATAAAAGAAATACGTTCAATGAAAAACGGGGATGAGTATTGTATTCTAACCCCTGAAGGAATAGATCGTTATCAATATGAAACAGGGAAAAAGAAAGACGTAATAGTTCAATTCTCTGACCTAAATTTTGGTAATGAAAATAAAAATAAAATCTTTGCATATAATTTCTCTAAAGATGAAAAGAAGATATTATTAGCAGCTGATCCAGAATTTATATACCGCCATTCCTTTGTTGCAAACTACTATATATATGAGATTGAAACCAAAGTCCTATATCCATTAAGTAGAGATGGAAAACAGAGATTGGCTGATTTCTCGCCTGATGGGAACAAAATATCGTGGATAAGAGATAATAACTTATTTATAACCGATATTTCAAGCCCTAACAAAGAGGTAATTCAAATCACCCAAGATGGAAAGTTTAACGAAATAATCTATGGAACATCCGACTGGGTATATGAAGAAGAACTAGCACTTGTTAAGGGATATGTTTGGAACGAAACCAGCAGCCAGCTAGCTTATTACCGTTTCAATGAAAAAGACGTAAAAGAATATTCAATGCAAACTTGGGGAGAGCTCTACCCAGAAAGCTATGTTTATAAATACCCAAAGGCAGGTGAGGCAAACTCAATAGTAGATATATTAGTTTATGATGTGAAAACTAATACCCATAAACAAATTGACCTAGGCACCGATAAAGATTATTATTTACCTCGTCTTCAATGGTCAAAAGATGAAAACCAACTAATAATTCACAAACTTAACCGCCTTCAAAACAATTACGATATAATATCAGTAAATACCCAAACCAACGATAAATCACTACTATATTCTGAAATAAATAAATACTATGTAGAAGAACCAGAGCTGGTTCACTTCCTAAAAGATAATTCAGCCTTCATTCTCAAATCGGAAAGAAGTGGTTATTCGCATTTCTATATGGTTAAACTAAAAGACAAGTCCATAACCCCTATAACATCTGGTAACTACGACTGCGAAAGACTATGTTATGTGGATGAAAAAGATAAAAAGGTATATTATACCGCAGCCGAAAGTTCAGCAATCAACAGGGAGTTATCGGTGGTTAATTTCAATGGTAAAAAACAAAGAGTAATATCCAAAAACATAGGAACAAACGATGCGGAATTTAGTAAGAATGGTAAATATTATATTGGAACATTCTCAAACCATGAAACACCAGCTCTTTACACCGTTAACAACCAAAAAGGGGAAGTATTAATCACCCTTGAAGACAATGCTGCATTAAAAGATACAATAAAGCTATATGGTAAAGCCAAAAAAGAATTTGGTAGTTTTACCACAACCACAGGAACAAGCATAAACTATTGGACTATTAA
This sequence comes from Bacteroidales bacterium, assembly GCA_012837565.1. Lineage (GTDB taxonomy): Bacteria > Bacteroidota > Bacteroidia > Bacteroidales > P3 > UBA10566. Next base: position 16,899 of record DUQY01000046.1, read on the forward strand.
GCCAGATGATATGGTTGAGGGAAAGAAATACCCAGTCCTGTTTTTCGTATATGGAGGACCAAATAGTCAAGAAGTACTTAACTCACAAAGAAGATCTTCCGATATGTATTGGTATATGATGCTTGCACAAGAGGGTTATATAACCATATGCATTGACCCAAGAGGAACAGGTATGAGAGGAGAAGAGTTTAGAAAATGCACATATATGGAATTAGGTAAATATGAAACCGAAGACCTAATTGAGGCTGCAAAATACTTTGGCGAGCAATCCTACGTTGATAAAACAAGACTTGGAGTTTTTGGATGGAGCTATGGTGGCTATATGTCAACCCTTGCAATAACCAAAGGTGCAGACTATTTCAAAACAGCAATAGCAGTAGCACCAGTAACCAATTGGAGGTATTACGACAACATATATACCGAAAGATTTATGAGAACCCCTCAAGAAAACCCAGAGGGCTATGATATGAATTCACCAATTAACCACGTAGATAAATTAAAAGGCAACTACCTATTAATTCACGGCACATCCGATGATAACGTACATATTCAAAATGCAATAGACCTAATGGATGCACTAATAAAAGCTAATGTACAGTTTGAACACTTCTTCTATCCAAACAAAAATCACGGAATATATGGTGGAAACACCCGTCTACACCTCTATACCTTAATGACTAATTATATCAAGAATAAACTCTAACCCATAAACTCTAAACCACTCTAAAACCCAAAGCCATGGTAAAAGAATTTCAAGCCTTTATTGAGAATAATAGTATATTTGAGAAAGATGAGGTAATTCTCCTAGCAATAAGTGGGGGAGTTGATTCTATGGTTTTATGTGATTTATTTCAGAAATCAGGATATAAGTTTGTAGTAGCACATTGTAATTTTCATCTGCGAGGAGAAGAGTCCAATAGGGATGAGGAGTTTGTTGTAAACTACTGTAATAAGCAAAACCTAAAACTTCATATAAAAGATTTCGACACCTACGGCTATATGAATGATAATGGTATGAGTCTGGAAATGGCAGCAAGAGAGCTACGCTACGATTGGTTTTATGAGCTATTGAAAGAAAATAACTACGCCTACATAGCAACAGGACACCATGCCGATGACTCAATCGAAACCTTCTTCATCAATCTACTTCGAGGAACAGGTATTGCAGGCCTACACGGTATACTTCAAAAGGTAAATAGGGTAATACACCCACTACTTTTCACCAATAGGGCAGCAATAACAA
>DUQY01000047.1 GCA_012837565.1 Bacteroidales bacterium
ACTTACAGTAATCTTTTTTGAAATTACACCATTATCAGTGCTAACCTTAACGAAATACATTCCATTATTAAGATTAGATGTATTAAGCTGAATTGTATTTTGTCCTGCTTTCATTGATTTTGTTCCTAAGTCAATTATATTTCTACCCAACATATCAACAACTTGAATTGCTGCATCAGAACTAGAGTTTAGGCTAATTTCAAGGTTTGCAATATCTCTAACCGGATTTGGATAAACATTAACTGAAACATTTTTTTCAACAAGCACTTCTTCAATTCCGATATAATCACCGTATCCAAAACCTTTTGTTTGCGATGTTGTAAACTTTCCGTCTGATACAACTAATGTTTTTCCGTCTCCGTCAACAATTGTATAACCTCCAACTAGGTAACCGGCATTAATTCCATCATTATATTTGTCTCTAATTTCGAAAGTATAACAATCACTTTCTGTAACTTCTAGATCAATTACTTGTAGTCTGCCCGTTGTTCCATCTGTATAAGGTCCTCCTGATTTAATAAGTCCTCCTGAGGAATTTTTTAAAGTCCAAGTTGTTTCTGAACCGTATCTGTCTAATTTTAGATTTAATGTTACACCATTTTGTCCTGCAAGAGGTTTGAAAAGAGTTTTATCTACAGATGAAATGTTTGGTTTACCATTTACAGTAATAATATTTGCCTGCAATTCGTTATCAATACCTTCTTGAACTTCAAGGACAGATAAGTTTATTTCAGCAGTTTCGAATGAAGCAATGCTCCCTTCCCACTCTGATGTTAGGCTTAAACCGAATATCTTTGTGTCAATAACCATTGATGTTATTGTTTCATTTCCTATGTTTAGTACTTTAATTGATTGGTTAACATACTCTGAACAAGGGATATCTTCTACATTATAACTTGTAATTGAAGCGCCATATTCAGGTTTAATAATTTCTGGAGTGCAAGCGCTACCAGTGTAAATTACTTGATTGTTTTTGGCAACAAAAACTACAATTTCTAAATCTTTAACCATTAATGGAATATCATTAATGTCTTGAGGTAATTCATAAGTATACGTTTTAGTGAAGAAAGTTCCTGCAGGGATGTTACCTGATTCAACTTTCAATTCATCACCCCATTGACCTGTTATTAAATGACGTAACATATGCATATGATTGTATTGTCCATTGATAACTTGTCCTGGATTACTAGTCATTCCTCCTTGAGGTCCTAATACATTGTTTTGTAGCAATGCAACATTTAGCTTATTAGAATTATCATCAGCATTGCCTGTATAGTAAACCTCAACATCTACTGTCAAAGTCCTTGTTGCCATATCAATCTGAGATTTAGCTGCAACATTTACAAAAGAAGTTTCAGAAAGTACGATAGGGCCTTTTGCTGCCCACTCAGAACGATTAAGTGCTGTATTTGTTCCTGTAAATACTCTTCGATTAACAGTTCCTGACGGATATCCGTTTAATCCTGTTTGAGCAGCAAGAGCATTACCCCATTGAGTTGTATAATTTGGAGTAGCATTAGCAAAGCTTCCTTGATGAATATTAATAAGGAAAACTCTTCCTGCATTAGCATTCGCAAATATATTGGCTAATTTATGTCCGTCAGGACAGTATCCACAATTTATTCCTGTGTATTCTTCCAACACAACATTTTTATTTGCTGGTGTTGTTGACACAAATGTTGGCTGAGCCATAGCTCCTAAAGCTAGAAAAGCTCCTAACAGAGAGATAAAAATCTTTTTCATAAATCAAAAGTGTTATTTAAATAATAATTTTTCAAGTTGCAATAATACGATATTAATTATTATCATCAAAATATTATTATCATTTTTTTGTAATGAGTAATTGAACTTCATTAATTTATAGCCAATGTAATTGAACTGAAAAAAAAGAAGGACTACAAAATAAATGCAGTCCTTCGATTAACTTATTAAATTAAGATTGTGTCCTCGCGGGGACTCGAACCCCGGACCCATTGATTAAGAGTCAATTGCTCTACCAGCTGAGCTACGAAGACATTCTTAGTTCTAAGAAATTTTGAGGTGCAAAGATATCTATTTTTCTTTTAACACCAAACTTTTTAATTAAAAAATGTTTTATCAGTTTCTAAAAGCCATATTATCAATCTAATTATTGGGCATTTAGAAGAATTAACTGTTAATTTTATCAAAAAGATTGGATAAGTAGTGAAATTTTGTATAATTTTGTCCATTCTATTTTCGGAAAACGAAAGGGATAAATTTTTATTAAATTAATTATTGAAAAAACTATTTAGTTATGACTGCATTAAATGTATTATTAGAAGCTGTTACAAATTTAAGTCCTTGGGCATATGGTTTAGCTGCTATTGGAGCAAGTATGTCCGCAATTGGAGCAGGTATTGGTATTGGGACTATTGGACGTTCTGCAATGGAAGCTATCGCTCGCCAACCAGAAGCATCTGGAGACATTCGTTCAAATATGATTGTTGCTGCTGCTTTGATTGAAGGTGCTTCATTATTTGCAATTGTTACTTGTTTGTTAGTTGTATTTATGAAATAATTTACTCTTCCAATTAAGAAAGAATTTATTGTTTTAAATTTAATTTGATTTTTTATGGAACTGATTACTCCGCAATTGGGATTAATTTTTTGGATGACCTTAACCTTCCTTGTCCTATTATTTATATTAGGAAAATTTGGATGGCCTGTGATAACTAATATGATATCAGAAAGAGAAACTCTTATAGAAAACTCTTTAAATGAGGCTCAAAAAGCTCGTGATGAAATAGAACAACTTAAGTTTAACAATGAGGTTCTATTCAAACAAGCTATGGAAGAAAGAGATGAGATTTTGAAAGAGGCTCGTTTGTTAGGTGAAACTCAAAAAGAGGAGGCTCGTTTGAAAGCTCAAGAAGAGGCACAAAGAATTATTGCATCAGCTCGCGAGAGTATCAACTATGAAAAACTTCAAGCTCTAACAGAACTTAAAAACCAAATTGCAAGCTTCTCAATTGATATAGCAACAAAAATATTGGAAGAAGAACTTGACAAAAATGATACTAAAATTAGGCTCATTGAAAAAAGAGTATCGGACTTCAATTTTAACTAGGATATTATTATGACCTCAAGCATTATTTCTTCTCGCTATGCACGTTCCCTTTTTGATTTGTCATTAGAGATGAATACACTAGAAAAGGTGAATAACGATATGGTATTGGTTTCAAAGGTATGTAAGGAAAATAAAGTACTTAGTGCCATTATGCGTAATCCTAATATTCATATTGGAAGCAAAAAGGGAATAGTTAGGGACTTGTTTGAGTCAAGGATAGAAAAACTATCACTAGACTTTGTAACTCTATTGGTTTCAAAAAGAAGAGTCGTTCACTTAAAAGAAATTGCTGAGGCTTTTCTCGGTTTCTATAACGAATATAGAGGGATTAAGATTGCTACTTTAATTGTTGCAAGCCCAATGGAAAACGAGATGAAAGAGAAAATAATAAAAATCTTTGAGAAACAATTTAACTGCACAATCGTACTAATTGAAAAGATAGACCGTTCGGTTTTAGGTGGTTTCAAAATACTTATTGAGGACAAAGTATATGATGCCTCGATAGCTAATCAATTAATTCAACTGAAAAAATCGTTTGCAAAGAATTTATACGAAAAGGGATTTTAATAATAAAGAAATATGGTAGACATTAAACCTTCAGAGGTTACAGCTATTTTACGTAATCAATTATCTGACACAAACCTTGAAGCTTCATTAGAGGAAGTTGGGACGGTTCTTACTGTCGGAGATGGTATTGCTCGTATTTATGGGTTAAATAACGCACAAAGTGGAGAATTAGTTATGTTTGACAATGACGTCAAAGGAATTGTTCTAAACTTAGAGCAAGACAATGTTGGAGTTGTAATTTTGGGAGAGACTAATAATATTAATGAAGGTGACATTGTTAAACGTACAGATAAAATTGCATCCATAAACGTTGGAGAAGGTTTGGTTGGTAGAGTTATCAACACTGTTGGAGATCCAATTGATGGCAAAGGAAAGATTGAAGGAGAACTTTTTGAAATGCCACTTGAAAGAAAATCTCCAGGAGTAATCTTCCGTCAACCTGTTGTTGAACCCCTACAAACAGGTCTTAAGGCAATTGACTCAATGATTCCAATTGGAAGAGGTCAAAGAGAATTAATTATTGGTGATAGGCAAACTGGTAAAACAGCAATTGCAATTGACACAATAATAAACCAAAGAGAATTTTACGATAAAGGTGAACCAGTATATTGTATATATGTTGCTTGTGGTCAAAAAGGATCTACGGTTGCAAATATCCTTAAAACTCTTGAAGAAAAAGGAGCTATGGATTACACCATTATTGTTGCAGCAACTGCGTCTGACTCAGCTGCTCTTCAATTCTATGCTCCATTTGCAGGAGCTTCCATAGGTGAATACTTCCGTGATACAGGCAGAAACGCATTAGTTGTTTTTGATGACCTATCAAAACAAGCTGTTGCTTATCGTGAAGTTTCTCTATTACTTCGCCGCCCACCAGGCAGGGAGGCTTATCCAGGAGATGTTTTCTATCTTCACTCAAGATTATTGGAAAGAGCTGCAAAAATCATTAAAGAAGATTCAGTAGCAAGAAATATGAACGATTTACCAGAGTGTTTGAAAGATAAGGTTAAAGGAGGAGGTTCATTAACTGCTCTTCCTATAATTGAAACTCAAGCAGGTGACGTTTCAGCATATATCCCTACAAATGTTATTTCCATTACAGATGGACAGATATTCTTGGAAGGAAACCTATTCAATGCAGGCATTAGACCAGCTATTAACGTTGGTATATCTGTATCACGTGTAGGAGGAAATGCACAAATCAAATCGATGAAGAAAATAGCAGGAACCCTTAAGCTTGAACAAGCACAATATCGTGAATTGGAAGCTTTCTCTAAGTTTTCATCTGACCTTGATGCTACAACAAAGTTTGTTATTGAAAAAGGGAAACGAAATGTTGAGATATTGAAACAAAAGCAATATTCTCCAATGAAGGTTGAACATCAAATTGCAATCATTTGTTGTGGAGTTAAAGGATGGCTATTAAATGTTCCAATAGAAAAAATTCAAGATTTTGAAGCCGATTATCTATTCTCATTAGAAAATAATCATAAAGAAACACTAGAACAGCTTCGTCAAGGAATATTAAATGACGAAATAATTGAAAAACTAAAGAAAGTAGCTCAAGATAAGGCGGCTAAATATATTGTATAATGGCAAATTTAAAAGAGGTAAGAAATAGAATAGCATCCGTTGGCTCAACAATGCAGATAACATCAGCAATGAAGATGGTATCTGCATCAAAACTTCGCAGAGCTCAAAATGCAGTTGTTGCTCTAAGACCATACTCGAAGCTCCTCTCTAATGTGATTTCCAATATAATGGAAGATAACGTAGAGTTAATGGAAAGCCCTTATGGAAGAAGTGCTGAAATTGATAACGTTCTTATACTCGTTCTTACATCCAATAAAGGATTATGTGGAGGATTTAACACCAACATAATTAAAGAAGTTAAAAGTAGAATAAAGGAAATTTCTAATCAGGATAAGTATACTAAAGTTGATGTGATGAGTTTTGGGAAGAAATCCTCCGAACATTTTTCAAAGCTAAAAGGATGTGATATTATCAAGATGCAGGACAATATTTGGGATGATTTAACATTTGAAAACGTAACCAAAATCACCCAAGAAGTTATGGAGCTTTTTGTAAGTGAGAAATACGATAAGGTAGAAATCATTTACAATAAGTTTAAAAACGCTACAACTCAAATTATTTCAAGAGAAGAATTCTTACCCCTTGGTTCTCTTAATGACAACCAAGATCAAATAATAAATAAATACTATATTTTTGAACCATCAAGGGAAGAAATTATAGAAAACATTATTCCCCAAGCCTTAAAAATTCAAATGTTCCGTTGCATGTTAGATAGTTTTGCTGCAGAACACGGAGCAAGAATGACAGCAATGCATAAGGCAACCGACAACGCAGAAGGACTCTTAAAAGACCTGAAATTATCATATAATAAGGCAAGACAAGCCGCAATTACAAACGAAATTCTCGAAATTAGTTCAGGTGCAGAGGCATTAAATGGTTAAAGTATGAGATTTGAAGTTGATTTTCTTGTTCTAGGTTCAGGCATAGCTGGACTTAGTTATGCGTTGAAAGTAGCTGAGCATGGAAAGGTATGTATTCTTACAAAAAAAGGTACATCGGACTCCTCAACAAAATATGCTCAAGGAGGAATTGCAGCCGTAATGTATTCACCCGATAGCTACGATAAACATATCCAAGACACAATTATTGCAGGAGCAGGAGTTTGCGATGAAAAGGCTGTTAGGATAACAATTACCGAAGGCACAGAAAGAGTTAAAGAACTAATTGGATGGGGCACCAACTTCGACAAAAATGCCTTAGGAACTTTCGACCTTGCACGAGAGGGAGGACATTCTGAATATAGAATACTCCACCACCAAGATAAAACTGGCTACGAAATAGAAAGAGCCCTAATTGAAAGCGCCAAACAACACCCAAACATAACAATTAAAGAGAATCAATACGCTGTCGATCTTATAACTCAGCACCACCTTGGAGAAACAGTAAATCGCCATCACCCATCAGTAGAATGCTATGGCGCCTATGTCCTAAATCAAACCGATAATTCAATAGATACTTATCTAGCCAAAAAAACCCTATTAGCAACAGGAGGAAATGGAAATGTATACAGCACCACCACAAATCCAGTTATTGCAACAGGAGACGGACAAGCAATGGTGCATAGAGCTAAGGGAAGACTCTCAAACATGGAGTTTGTACAATTCCATCCAACATCCCTATACAACCCCGCAGAGAAGCCCTCTTTCCTTATAACAGAGGCAATACGAGGAGCAGGAGGCATCCTAAAAACCATAGATGGAGAAACATTTATGGAGAAATACGATAAAAGAAAATCCTTAGCCCCA
>DUQY01000048.1 GCA_012837565.1 Bacteroidales bacterium
AGTAATTATAAGATAATGAATTATGACAATGATGGTTATTGGTCTAAGATTTCAAATTATGTAATTGTTAATTATAATGATACCTTGGCAGAGATAGGTTATGTTGAAATGTCAAATCCAAGAGATTATCAAATCAAATATGGTAATAAGTTGTATTTACTAAATTATGCTTGTCATGATGAAATAGATACGAATTTTATGTTCACCACTGTCGTAGATTCAATTTCCTTTTTTTATTATGATATTGCAAGTAGAACTGAGTATTATGTAAATATTGATGATAGTTTATTTGAATTAAATAGTCGTTATATCTTTCTTGAACAATCAAAAGAAATTGTAATTGTTTCTGCCCCTCGTATAAATATGATGGATAGTAATAGTTTAATAAATGCAAATCATTTTAAAGTAACTATTATAGATACTCTTGGTAATGTTTTGAGATATAATAATTTTAATAGAAGATTACATGATTTCAATTTCGATGAGCAAAGTAATAATATAATAATTAGTGGGACAGAATTAGGTACTATCAATAGTTCATCAAAAATTTATTTTATAGATAAGTTATCGTTGGAGCTAGTAGATAGTATAAATACAGATAGAAACTATATGTATTTTAGAACCGTAAATGACTCCATAATTTGTGGAATAAATGCTTTTCAAGATATTAATATAGCAATGTATAACACAAGAAGCAAAACAGTTATTAATAATTATTATCAAGTCAGTTCTCCTGGAATTTCTACCCCTTGGGCTTGGTTAGCTTCCAGTAGAATATGTATTGATTTTAAAAACTCGGATTCTATATTTTTTTCTTGTGAACTTAAAGACGGTAGCCCCTATGGCCCATTTTACACTTCATATGGTATAGAAATATTTAATTTCAAATTAGATGGTAGTTTAAATTATAGGTATCTTTTTAATAATTATCAATCAGAATATGTAAGAGGAATTAGAGGCGTAACCGCAACTAATGATTACGGACTTATTCTGGATGTTAATTCACGTAATAATAACACTACATCTAACGCTTGGCTATTAAAATATTCTCCTTATGGTAACGGTTATTCAGGTATAAATGATGTTGAATTAAACAATCAATCATCGGTGAATGTTTATCCAAATCCCGCAAAGGATTATATTAATGTGGATATTGAAGCAAGTAATTTTAAGCAAAGTGATATTGAATTATTTGATATGCAAGGTAAATTAGTTAAGAAGGAGAAATTGAAATCTAAGCTTGGCAATAGGATTGGTGTTTCTAATCTAAATGCTGGGGCTTATACTTATAATGTATCGCTTAATGGGAAAACAATAAGTGGTAAGGTGATTATTGGAAAATAGTAGGGAAGGAATATTAGTAACTTTTTTCTATAAAAGAAAAACGAGGATTCATTTTATTGATTCCTCGTTTTGTTGTTAGTGTCAATAATAGTTGATATATCTATCTATTCAAATATTATTATCTATTAATTAGAGAAAGAAGATTAGAGCAAAAAACTAATAAAAGAATAACTTGCAAATAATACTAACTTGGTAAATAAAAGTGGTAGGTGAAATATTATGAAATAAAATTGTCTTGTATCAAAATGTTTCTATATTTGCAGTATAAAACATTAGAAATATAATTTATGAATGCTGTAGCTAAATTTGCATTAAAACATAAGTATGCTTATGTTGTTTTAAATGCCGTTCTTTTTGCAATATTGTTTGCTTTACTAGAAAGTATTATACAACCTTTTCCTTTATTTTCTCACGAAGGATTACTTACTCTTATTAATGGTTTAATTGCAGGAATTGGATGTTCTATAATTTTATATCTTTCACTTAGGAAAAAGGCTAAAAATAAAGACGAGAACAAATAGGTTAGATATAATCTTTTATTCTAAAAACGAGGACTCAGTAAAATGAGTCCTCGTTTTGTTGTTTAGTGGCAGAGGTAAGTAATGTCCTTAAGTTAATATTAATGATTAAAGTGTATAGGTCAAAAATAAGAAAATTAAAATATATAGGTTTTTCCGGCTCAGATGAAATATTTGGGGATTAGAGTTACTTTTGCATAAAAAAAGGATACTGTCCCAAAAAGTGTGTAAAGCACAAAAGTTTTTTAATTTTGTATTTGGAAATAAAATAGAAAAGCAATGCACTTTACACAAGGACAAATTTACGAAGTTTTAGAACAAGTTCTATCAAAAGAAGACGGATTAGAACAAATTTTAAAGATGAGCTTAGAGAGTTTAATGAAATCTGAGCGTACAATACACAATGAATCTAATTTAGATTCAAGTAATGGATTTAGACCTCGCAGAACCTTTGGACGAGGAAAGATATTGGAACTACGAGTCCCTCGCACACGTTCAGGAAGTTTTTATCCATTAATCTTAGCACTTTTAAAAGACCAAGAAGAAGAATGTAAGAAAATAGCTTTTAAACTATATTCAGCAGGTTTAACAACCGAGCAAGTAGGAGATTTATTTGGAGAAATCTATGGCAAGAGTTACAGTACAAGTCAAGTAAGCCGACTATTTGATTATGCCAGAGAAGAAGTCCAAGAGTGGATAGCCAGACCACTTGACAGTTATTATCCTATATGCTATATAGATGCTGCTTACATATCAACAAGAAGAGTAGATAGTGTAAGCAAAGAAGCCTATTTTACTATTTTAGGAGTAAGAGCAGATGGAACACGTGAAGTTCTGGCAGTTTTTAATAACCCAACAGAAGGTTCTAGTATATGGGAAGATATCTTTACTGATTTAAAATCAAGAGGAGTAAAAGAAATAGGATTAATAGTAAGTGATGGACTGCAAGGAATAGAAACAGTTATCAACAAACATTTTAAAGGTACAGAAGTACAGTTATGTGCAGTTCACTTACAAAGAGAAAGCTTAAAGTACGCTAAACCAGAGCACAAAGAAGAGATGGCAGAGGATTTAAAAGAAGTCTTTATAGTAAATGACTCATCAGATACACAAGAAAAAGGAATACAGAGATGGAAAGAGTTTTGTGTTAAATGGGGAAGATATTATAAGACTTTTAAAAATAAAGGAGAGAATGATAGATATAACTTATACTTTACTTATATCAACTATGACTACAATATACGCAATATGATTTACTCAACCAATTGGATAGAAAGATTAAATAGAGATTACAAACGAACGACTAAGATGCGAGGAGCATTACCTAACCCTGAAGCAGCGATATTATTACTTGCATCAGTTGCCATGACAAGGAAAGCATACGATAGAAAAGTACCAAATCTACAATGTGAGAAAAAGAAATTTAGATGGGACGAAGAAAATTAGGAAGGAAAAATATGCAGAAGTTCCACTACGGCTACGCCTCCGTTCCTCTTCTGCATATTTTTAAGTCAAAGAAAAATGATATAAAAGAAAAATGATTAACTTTGCATTACAAAATTAGAAGCTTCTTACACACTTTTTGGGATACTACCCTCGATTTTAAGTGTCGGAAAATAAATAATGTATGGGTGGAAATCAAAAAAGAAAAAGTAAAAAGTTAGATGTATAAAACAAAAAAGTCGCACAAAACCATTGTGCGACTTTATCATATTAAGAAAAAGCAAGTATTATTCTGCTTTATCTTCTGGTGATTGTTCTTGTATTTCTACTTGAGCATCTACTGGAGTATCTACTATTACTTCCTCAGTAACTGTTTCTGTTTTAGCAACAACTTCATCTGTTTTCCTTGTACGTCCACGACGAGTTGTTTTTGCTTGTGGTGCTTTAGTTTCTTTTAATAAATTCTCATTATAATCAACTAACTCCATAATTGCCATTTCTGCTCCATCTCCAAGACGACGTCCTGTCTTCAATATTCTTGTATATCCACCATTTCTTGTTGCAACTTTTTGAGATACTTCTCTGAAAAGTTCAGTAACAGCTTCTTTATTTTGAAGATAACTAAACACAACTCTACGTTCGTTAGTTGAATCTGTTTTGGATTTTGTGATTAATGGCTCTACATATGTTCTTAAGGCTTTCGCTTTTGCTAATGTAGTTTCTATTCTTTTATGCAATATCAATGACGAAGCCATATTTGACAACATTGCGTCTCTATGTGATTTCGTTCTTGATAGATGATTTATTTTGCAACCGTGTCTCATTTCTCTTATTCTTTTTCTAATTTATATTTCGCAATACTCATTCCGAATTCAAGTCCCTTTGCTTTAACTAGGTTCTCTAATTCTGTTAGTGATTTTCTACCAAAGTTACGGAACTTCAATAGGTCTGCTTTATTGTATGATACCAATTCTCCCAACGTGTCTACTTCTGCAGATTTCAAGCAATTTAATGCTCTTACTGATAAATCCAAATCAGTTAATTTAGTTTTTAACACTTGACGAACATGTAATGTTGTTTCGTCAAATTCTTCTGTTAAAGGTTTAACATCTGCTTGAACTGATATCTTCTCATCTGAGAATAACATAAAGTGTTGTATAAGAATTGAAGCAGCTTCTGTTAATGCATCTTTTGGTGAAATTGAACCGTCTGTTGATAATTCTATAATTAGTTTCTCATAGTCGGTCTTTTGTTCAACACGGAAGTCATCTACTTCAAATTTAACGTTCTTTATCGGAGTGTGAATTGAATCAATTGATATAGTATTAATAATATCGTTTGGCGTTTTATTCTCTTCAGACGGAACGTATCCTCTTCCTTTTTCAATATTGAGTTCTATCGTTAAACTAACACTAGGTTCTAGATGACATATTTCAATATCTGTGTTTATAACTTGAAAGTTGTTCAGGTGTTTATTGATATCTCCTGCTTTCAATACATTCTTCCCTGTAAAAGTAAAACTAACTGTTTCATTTTCTTCGTCTTCAATTTGACGTTTGAAACGTAGTTGTTTAAGGTTTAAGATGATTTCTGTCATATCTTCAATAACCCCTGGTATTGTTGCAAATTCATGCTCAACACCTTCTATACGAACAGAGGTAATTGCAAATCCTTCTAGGGATGATAACAATATGCGACGTAATGCATTGCCTATTGTCATTCCATAGCCAGGTTCAAGTGGACGAAATTCAAATTTTCCATTAAATTCATCCGACTCTATCATTATAACCTTGTCAGGTTGCTGAAAAGCTAATATGGCCATTTTATATTTTTTTAAATCTTACTTAGAATATAATTCAACGATTAATTGTTCATTGATATTTTCAGGAATATCAGAACGTTCTGGGTAGCTCATAAATCTTCCGCTCATTGCTGTGCGATCGAAGTCTAACCATGAAAAACTATTTACTTTTCCTTCTAAAGAATCAGTAATGATTTCTAATGATTTTGAGCGTTCACGTACACCTACAACATCACCTGGTTTTAGCATATATGAAGGAATGTTTACCAATTCTCCATTAACTATAATATGACGATGTGAAACTAATTGACGTGCTTGATTTCTTGTTTTTGCAAATCCTAAACGGAATACAACGTTATCAAGACGTGATTCTATCAGCTGTAGTAATACAACACCAGTTACTCCTCCTTTACGAGAAGCTTTTTCGAAAACATTACGGAATTGTCTTTCTAACATACCATAAGTATATTTAGCTTTTTGCTTTTCCATTAATTGCTTTCCGTACTCTGACTGCTTAGCTCTACGCTTACTTTGTCCATGTTGACCTGGACTATAATTTTTTCTGTCAAGAACTTTATCAAAACCGAATATTGGCTCTTTAAATCTTCTTGCTATTCTACTTTTTGGACCAGTATATCTTGCCATAACTATTTCTTCTTTTTATTCAGATAATAAATAACTATACACGCCTTCTTTTTGGAGGACGACACCCATTATGAGGTACAGGTGTAACGTCCATTATTTCCATAACTTCAATTCCACACGTGTTAATTGCTCTGATTGCAGACTCACGTCCTGCTCCAGGTCCCTTAACAAATACCTTTACTTTTCTTAGACCGTAGTCAAAAGCTGCTTTCGCGCAATCTTCTGCTGCCATTTGAGAAGCATATGGTGTATTTTTCTTAGATCCTCTAAAACCCATTTTACCTGCCGATGACCATGATATTACTTGACCCGCATTATTTGTCAACGAAACTATGCAATTGTTGAATGATGCAAAAATGAACGCTTTTCCTTGTGGTTCAACTTTTACTACTCTTTTTTTCGTTGGTTTAGAACTTTTTGCCATAATGTTCTTTTAATCTCCTTTGTTTAATTTATAAATACAGACGCTCCAAAATAAAAATTTAAAGGTAATCCGCATCTGCTAGTAATTAATTATTACTTAGTTGCTTTTTTCTTGTTAGCAACTGTTTTCTTTTTGCCCTTACGTGTACGAGCATTGTTTTTAGTACTTTGACCTCTAAGTGGTAATCCAATACGATGACGAATTCCTCGGTAACAACCGATATCCATCAAACGTTTAATGTTCATCTGAACTTCAGAACGTAATGTACCCTCAACCTTAAATTGGTCGCCAATAATTGTACGGATAGCATTTTGTTCGTCATCAGTCCATTCACTTACCTTCTTATCTTCACTAATTCCAGCTTGAGCCAAAATTTTAGATGATAGGCTACTTCCTATTCCGAAGATATAAGTTAAGCCGATTACTCCTCTTTTGTTTTTTGGTAAGTCTATACCTGCAATTCTTGCCATAAACTTTTTTTATTGTTAAATTTAATTATTTACCCTTGTCTTTGTTTAAATTTAGGATTCTTTTTGTTAATAACGTAAACAACCCCTTTTCTTCGTACAATTATGCACTCCGGAGATCTTTTCTTTACTGATGTTCTGACTTTCATGGTCGGTAAAATGTTTATATATTATTTTAATCTTATTTGTGTCTATATGTTATCCTGCCCTTAGTTAAATCATAAGGAGACATTTCAACTTGCACTTTATCACCTGGTAATATTTTAATATAGTGCATTCTCATCTTTCCAGAAATATGTGCAATTATTACGTGTCCATTCTCCAACTCAACCTTAAACATTGCATTTCCTAAAGATTCGATAACGGTTCCATCTAATTGTATGGATGCTTGTTTTGCCATATTAAATTAATACTAAGTTGTTATTTTGTTTTATTGTTTGTTCTATTTTTTCAAAGCTTGAAAGGATATCTGGTCCATTCTTTGTTATTGCAATATCATGTTCAAAATGTGCAGCAAGTGACATATCACGTGTTCTACAAGTCCAACCATCATCTTCAAAAACAATAGCCTTGTCTTTCATGGTTATCATTGGTTCAATTGCAATTATCATCCCCTCCATAAATTTGATTCCAGTTCCGGCTCTACCATAATTTGGAACCTCAGGGTTTTCATGCATTTTTCTTCCAACTCCATGACCACATAATTCTCTTACCACTCCATAGCCATGCTTTTCGCAATAACTTTGTATTTGATAACTCAAATCTCCTATCCTATTTCCTATTTTACATTTCTCGATACCTAACATCAAAGACTCTTTGGTTACTTTCATTAAATCTTTGGCCTCTTGAGAAACTCCTGCTAAGGCAAAAGTGTAAGCTGAATCACCAACCCAACCATTCATTTCGGTTCCGCAGTCTATTGATACTATGTCCCCTTCCTTGATTTCTCTTTTCCCAGGTATACCGTGAACTACAACTTCATTAACAGATATGCATAAGGACGCTGGAAAACCATTAAAGCCTTTGAAAGCTGGTAATGCACCATTATCTCTTATAAACTCTTCAGCAATTTTATCTAAACTTAGAGTAGTAACCCCTGGTTTAATAAATTTACTTACCTCTGAT
>DUQY01000049.1 GCA_012837565.1 Bacteroidales bacterium
AAAAAGGCTTATTAGGTCATTTTTTATCATTATAGCTTAAAGCTCAATCCCAAAGTTAGATATGAATTATCTTGCTTAAAAGCACTATTTGTTAGATTGAAGCTATAACCATATTGTAATTGGAGCTTGATTTTCTCAAAGCCACCTCTTAGATTTATTGCTGGCTCTACCAAGAAATTAGACTTATTATCTTTTAAGTAATCCATCTGATTATTTCCTTTATAAATCAAATCCCCTTCAATATTACCATATATAAGATTTATAACCCTTGTTGAAATTGCAGCCTCAAAGTATTTAGACTTATAACCAAAGCTTGGCTGAACTCCAATGCGGTAAATACTTGCAGAAATATCGCCATTTGTACCAGGATTATCTTCAACTGATGATTTGAAATGGTTTTCCATAGATCCCATACCAAGAATTCCGTAAGCCTCAAAGACAAACATTTCGTTTATTGACTTAAAATAACCTCCACCAACTTCAAAGAAATTACCCGAACCACCGTCTCCATTATCCAAGTTTCTTGGAATAAAAAGTCCTGCATTAGCCTGAATAGCAAAAGCATCACTTAAACCATAAGCTCCTTGCAATTCAACCTGATTTGTATTACCTGCAACAACTATTTTATTGTCTCCCTTCTTTGAAATCATAGGAACATTTTGCGTATTAGGGGTATAAAATATAGGACTACACCCAGTTACTAAAAAACTAATAAAAACGATTCCCAAAATTGACTTTTTCATAATATTAATGTATTATTAGCTAAATTAATATTGCAATTCCAACTTAATTTATGCTTTTAGTATTTTATTTAATTGTAGTATATATTATTTCTTAACGAGTAATCATCAAATTATATTGCTTAACCAATCCCCAAACTCCTATATTTCATTATCCTTATCATAGATAAAGATTATTATTATATCAGTACCAAACATATATCCTCACTGATTATCAACCCCTTTAACCAACTTTCAAGCTTTAAGCTAAATAAAAGAAAACCATAAGTCTGAGTAATTTCCTTCAATAATACAAAGCCATTTCACAAGCTTAAACTCTGATCTACTTATTGTTCATATCTCTTAGCCACTCCTTACTATTCCGAAACCCATTAAAAAAGAAAATAAAGCGAAATAAGCTTAATAATTATGAGTATAAAAAAACAATAAATTCACTCACTATTGCAAAATAATTCAATATCAGATTCTAAATACAATTTTATCACTCCAAGCCCTATATCCTAACATAAAACTCTCAAAACGCAGAAACAAAGTACCAAAACGCAGAATCAAACTAACGAATCAGCCTTTCAATCTCAGAATCATGGCATGATTCCGTCAATATCATGCCATGATTCTTACCAATTCATGCCATGAAACGGGTCATATCATGGCATGATTCTAATATCGAATCAAAGAATAAAAAGTTTAGTTCTTTGTTTTATTTGATTGAATCTTGGTTTTATTTTAATGCTTTTAGCTTTTTATTCATCTTATAAATGGTAAAAAGATATTTTTATGTATCTTTGTCAATTAAAATCTTTGTAATTTGTTTATGAGTTTAAAGGACAAAATCAATTCTAAGTGTTTACCCAATCATGTTGCAATCATTATGGATGGCAATGGTAGATGGGCAAAGTGTCATGGTAAACATAGATTGTTTGGGCATCAAAATGGGGTCGAATCTGTTAGGGAAGTGACCGAGGCTTCGGTCGAACTGGGCATTAAGTATCTTACTTTATATGCTTTTTCTACTGAAAACTGGAACCGCCCTAAGGATGAAATTGAGGGTTTGATGCATCTTATGATTCAGGCAATAGAAAACGAAACTCCAACCCTTATGAAAAACAATGTAAGGTTTGAAACAATTGGTGATATTGAGAAAATAAACCAAGAAACAAGGGATGCTATTGATAGGATTACTGAAAAGACCAAGAATAACGACGCTCTTACATTAATTATAGCTCTAAGTTATAGCTCCAGATGGGAGATTGAGAAAGCAGTTAGGGATATTGCAACTAAGGTTAAGAATAATGAAATTGAGATTGATGATATTTGTCAAGTTATGATTTCAAATCACCTTTGCACTAAGAACTTTCCTGACCCTGATTTACTTATTAGAACCTCTGGAGAGTATAGGATAAGTAATTTTTTGATGTGGCAGCTTTCCTATGCTGAGCTTTACTTTACTCCAACCTTTTGGCCAGATTTTAAGAAAGAAAACTATTACGAAGCGATACTTGATTTTCAGTCAAGGGAGAGACGTTTTGGAAAGACAAGCGAACAAATAAATAAGTAAATTTCACGCAAACAAAATTATTTACAATTATTTGCGTTAGAGTAGCATTATATTATAAAGATAGACAATGAATATATTAAGAACGATCCTTATTTTCCTCTTTACCTTAAGCATTTCAAGCATTGCTTTTGCACAAAAAGACTCAATACCAAACAATAAGATAGAACTAGATTACTTCTTCCCAAAGGAATATGAAATAGGGAATATTGTTGTTTCTGGTGCCGATCACTTAGATCATCCTTCCATTATTCTACTTTCGGGGCTAAGTGTTGGTCAAAAGGTTCTTATTCCTAGTGAGAAAATAACTTTAGCTATTGATAAGCTATGGAAACAAGGTATATTTGATGATGTTCAAATATTGGTTGATAAGATTGAGGGTAGGACTATCAGCATTATCTACCAACTTCAAACCAAACCTCGTCTTTCAAGCTTTAAGTTTGAAGGTATTTCAAGAGGTGAGGCTGATAAGGTGAAGGAAGCAATTAGTATTATATCTGGAGATATTGTTACAGAAAACTTAAAGATGAATTCTATTAATATTATCAAAGATCATTTCTTCGACAAAGGTTTCTATAACACAGAAGTTGAAATTGCTGAAACAAAAGATACTTCAACTACTCGTAATGATGTTACTTTGTTATTTAAGATTAAGAAGGGGTACAAGATTAAAATTAAGGATGTTGTTGTTAATGGCAATAAAATGATAAGCGATAATAAGGTTCGTTCTCAAATGAAGGATACCAAAAGATACCGCTGGTGGAGGGTTTGGAAGAGCTCTCGTTTTGCTGAAAAGGATTTCAAAAGCGATAAGGAAGCTGTTATTAAGAAATATAACGATGAAGGATTTAGAAACGCAAAGATAGTTTCTGATAGTGTTTATTTGGTTAAAGATAAGGATAAGAAACAACACCTGATTGTTGAACTTAATGTTGAAGAGGGACAGAAGTTTTTCTTTAGAGATATTACTTGGGTTGGAAACACTAAATATACTTCGGAGGACTTAAGCCGTAGATTAAGAATTGAAAAAGGTGATGCTTATAATAGAGCTCTTTTAGATAAGAATATACATTACGACCCAACGGGTGCAGATATTTCAGCTCTTTACCAAGATGATGGTTATTTATTTTCTCAAATTATTCCTATTGAAGTGAATATTGAAAATGATTCAATTGATATTGAGATGAGGGTTTACGAGGGTAAGCAAGCAAGAATTGGCAAGGTTTCAATCTCTGGTAACACAAGAACTAACGACCATGTTGTAATGAGAGAGCTTAAGACTCTTCCTGGTCAGCTATATTCACGTGATGATGTTTATCGTTCTTTAAGAGAATTGCAACAACTACAATACTTCGACCAAGAGAATTTAGAACCAGTAATAGAGCCTGACCAAGAGAATGGTTTAGTTAATATTGAGTATAAGCTAAGAGAGGTTTCGTCCGATAAGTTTGAAATCTCTGGTGGCTGGGGAGCAGGAATGGTTATTGGAACTGTGGGGGTTGTTTTCACTAACTTCTCTACCAAGAACTTCTTTAAGAAAGATGCTTGGAGACCTCTTCCAGGAGGAGATGGACAACAGCTTGCCCTAAGAGCACAAACCAATGGTACATATTATTATTCTCTTAGTGCATCTTTCACTGAGCCTTGGCTTGGAGGAAAGAAACCAAACGCATTAAGTACATCTCTTTATTATTCATATCAAGATGATGGTTACTTTAATAATTCTGGAAAACCAAATTACTGGTTAAGCATATTTGGAGCTTCTGTTTCCTTAGGCAAAAGGCTACAATGGCCTGATGATTATTTCACCTTTGTTCAAGGGATAGCTTTCCAACAATATAATGTAAAGAACTATACTGCAATTCCTGACTTTAGTAATGGTAGGTCTAATAACCTTAACTATAATTTCACCATTGCAAGAAGTTCTTCCGATTCTCCTATATTCCCAAGAGCAGGTTCCGATGTTTCTATTTCAACACAACTAACCTTCCCTTATTCATTAGTTAATGGAAAGGACTATGCCACTATGAGCACTGAGGATAAATATAACTGGTTGGAATATTATAAGGTTAATATTAAATCTTCTTGGTACTTTAACTTGGTTGACAACTTAGTTATGAGCACAAGAGCAAGGTTTGGTTTCTTAGGACAATATAATAAGAAAGTAGGTTATTCTCCATTCGAGCGTTTCTATGTTGGTGGAGATGGTTTGCAAGGCTGGGCACTTGACGGAAGAGAGATTATTGCACTTAGAGGTTATTCAACCGGATCTCTTTCTCCTGCAAACGGAGCAAATGTATTTGATAAGTTTACTTTAGATATTCGTTACCCAGTTTCTCTTAACCCAATGGCTACTATTTATGTTCTAAGTTTCTTTGAGGCAGGTAATTCTTGGTCGAACTTTGAAGGCTTTTCACCTTTCAAGATGTACCGCTCTGCTGGTGTGGGCTTAAGATTATTTATGCCAATGTTTGGATTAATTGGAATTGACTGGGGATATGGATTTGACCAAAT
This sequence comes from Bacteroidales bacterium, assembly GCA_012837565.1. Taxonomy (GTDB): domain Bacteria; phylum Bacteroidota; class Bacteroidia; order Bacteroidales; family P3; genus UBA10566. The sequence goes on from DUQY01000049.1 coordinate 4,810, forward strand.
ACCAGGAAGTCCAACCTCTGGAGGTTCTCAATTCCATTTCTCAATAGGACAATCTATCGATTAGGCACAGTATTTGCTGTTAAGAAGTTAAGTTTAATATTAAAAATAAGACAAGACATGAAAAAATTATCTGTATTATTATTCTGTTTGTTATCAACAACAGTTATTTTCGCACAAAAGTTTGCTACAGTTGATTCTGAATATATATTAAGTAATATGCCAGAATACAAACAATCTCAAAAGGAATTGGACGACCTATCGGTTCAGTGGCAAAGAGAAGTTGAATCAAAATTCCTTATGGTTGACAAACTTTATAAATCATTCCAAGCAGAAAGTGTTCTTTTACCAGAAGACCTTAAGGCAAAGAAAGAAAATGAAATCATAGCTGCAGAAAAAGAAGCAAAGGATTTACAAAAACAACGCTTCGGAAACAATGGTGACTTATCAAAGAAACGTTCTGAATTAGTAAAGCCAATACAAGACAAGGTTTATAACGCAATTGAGAAAATAGCACAAGAGAAAAACTATGCAGTAATCTTCGACAAAGCAAGTGGAGCTACAATACTTTACGTTGATTCGAAAACAGACGTTAGCGATTTAATATTAGCTGAACTTGGTTATAGAATTAATAGTTCAAAGAAGAGATAGATAATATCAATTAATTGTGTACTTTTGCACCCTTAATTAAAAGAAAATTAATAATAATAACATATTTAAA
>DUQY01000050.1 GCA_012837565.1 Bacteroidales bacterium
ATAAAAGTCAGATTGCAAAGATAATATATTAATTTAAATAAAGATTTTTTTCTTATAATAATTCTGGTCTTCTTTCTTTTGTCCTCTTTAAGGATTGTTCAATATTCCACTCGTCTATAAGCCTTTGGTTGCCCGAAATTAATACATCTGGTACTTTCCAACCATTATATTCATAGGGGCGAGAATAGACAGGTGGTGAGACTAGGTTGTTTTGGAAAGAGTCTGTTAGGGCTGAGGTTTCATCGTTTAAAACTCCTGGTATTACGCGTATGATTGAGTCGGATATAACAGCTGCTGCTAGCTCTCCCCCACTTAAAACGTAATTCCCTATTGATATTTCTCTTGTTATTAGGTGTTCTCTAATTCTTTCATCAATCCCCTTATAATGTCCACACAATATGCAAATGTTTTTCATTAGCGATAGCTCGTTAGATATGCCTTGGCTAAGCATTTCTCCATCGGGCGAGGTATATATTATTTCATCATAATCTCTTTTTGATTTTAAGTCTTTCAAACAATTTGCTATGGGTTCAATCTGCATAACCATGCCTGCTCCTCCCCCATATGCGTAGTCGTCAACGCTTTTATACTTGTTGACAGAGTATTGTCTTAAATCGTGAAATTCAACACTTACTATTCCTTTGTTTTGAGATCGTTGAAGAATGGAATGTGAGAATACGCTTGTGAAAAGGTCTGGAAATAATGTAATAATATCTATATGCATTCTTTATATATTTATAATTTTTGATACGTTAGAATAAAAAAAAGGTTTCTCTTACTTATTATTCAATGAAAGTTCGTATATTTGCTTTCTTAATTACGTCCCTTTTATAGAATATAAATAACAATGATATGAGTTTTGGAATTCAATTTAAAAGTCTTACACTTGCATTAATTGCCTTACCTGTAATTTGTTTTGGTCAAAAAAACATTGAAAAGGTATTGCCCGATTTTGAATATAATGATTATTATTCTCACCTTCAATTTATGACAAAACCTCATCAGCTAGTGAATCAAACCCTTTTCCTTCCTAAGGTTTCAGATACAATAGGTGGTAATTTCTTTGTTGGTGAGCTTGCCTACCCAGAGAAAGGAGATAGAAACAATATTGAGTATTACGCATTGAAAAGAATGTCTGCTGAGAGGCTGGCTAGGATGGAAAATGAATGGTTTGTAGTTGCAGGATACATTACAGATAAGGTTGCTTATGACAAGATTTACTATGCTGATAAGTTTAAACAAGACTTTAAGCTTCTTAGGTATGATTTCCTTAAATTAGTTGTTGGACTATCCAAAGACACTGTTTTTTATAAATATGATGGGTTTTGGAATAGATATAATTTCCCTTTTATACCTATGTCTTATTATAATGCTAACAAAAACGGATACCCTAAGAACAAGCACTCGAACTCTGATTTAAGTCTTGCCTCTTATGATGGAAATTCAAACTACGCATATATTCCTAAAAACCTTGTGGGTGAAAAGCTTTATCTTCCAGTTACAACAGAGGTAACTTATGAGAGGTTATTTAATGGCACTAAACTATTTAACTATGATGACGACAGCAGAAAATATTCTTTTGCAAGTATGCCAGAGGGTAAATCGAAACTTCTGCAAGGAAGAACTTTTACGGTTGCTGACTGGGTTCACGATGCTGAGGGTTTAACTGATGTTTACCTTAAACTAATTGTGCCTGGTGCTAGAGATACTATTTATTATAAATACCCTATTGCAACACAAAGGCATGAGTTTCCTTTTGTTATTGAGTCGTATTTGAAAAACACTAAAGAAAAATTTATGTATCAAGAATTTGTTTACCGTGGTGATAAATACAAGATGACAGTGATTGATACCAAAAGAAAGACCCCTGTTACAATTAATAGAGGTGATGTTTTCCAATGTATAGACTTCTTGGTTAAGGATGGCAGGTTCCAAATGCTTATGAGGAATAAGAAAGGTAGAAAGTTCTATGTTGCGGCTGATTATGAATTGGGTGATAGATTAAGTTTTGAGAGCTCAATGATTGAGGCTAACAAGGTTTTAAAATATCGAGATACTTACACAACACATTATAAAGCAATACTTCAAAAGGAATTAATACCAACCATGACCATTGATATGGCTAAGATGTCTTGGAATAAGCCAGAGAGAGAAGTGTTTACTAACTTTGACGGATCTAATCGTCATTGGTTCTATTTCGGAAATATTTACGTTATTTATAAGAATAATAAACTATATCGTGTTGCAATGATTCCAAATGATTTACGCCTATGAATGAGGAATTTGAAGATTTAGGTAATGATGATATTAATGAGCTTATTGAGAGGTTTGAAGACTGCCAATCTACTGGACAGGGATGTTTCTTCGACTCTGATGAGCTTTTGGAAGTTATAGATTATTTCTTTGCAGTAAATGAGGTTAGTAAAACAAAGTCTGCAATAGAGCTTGCATTACAACTCTACCCTAACGAAATTGAAATAAACATTAGAAAGGCTCAGTTTATATCTCAAGAAAAAGACCCTCAAACAGCTATCCTATACTTAGAGAAACTTAAGGAAACAAACCCTGAGGATTCTGACCTTTTGTTTGCTCTTGCATCATTGTATTCGCAGGCAGGCATTCAATCCAAAGCAATTGAGAGTTACGAAACACTACTTGTGCAAGATGATGAAGATATTGAAGTTTATTCGTCCTTGGGCGAAGAGTACTTTGCTCTTGAGGACTACGAGTCGGCTGTAAAGATATATAAGAAAGCAATTAAGATTGAGCCAACGAATTCCTTTTTGCTTCAACCCTTTGCCTATGCTTCGCAGTATATTGATAATCCTGATAGGTCTATTCAATTTCTTAAGAAACTATGCAAACAAAATCCTTTTTCAGAACAGAACTGGATATCATACGGCATTTTACTTTACTATACTGAGAACTTTTTCGATGCCATAACAGCATTTGAACTTGCAATAGCAATTAGTGAGGACAACTCAACGGCTCACCTATACAAAGCACAATCACTTATTTCACTTGATAACTACAAAGATGGGATTGAGTCTCTACACGAGGCCAAAAAGCTTGATCCTGACGAGCCATTAGTGATTTTCTTCCTTGGACAAGCCTATGAGAAACAAGGGAATTGGATTACGGCTGCAATTTATTATAAGGATTGCATACGGTTCGACAAATTCAATTCAGATGCCTGGCTAGGTGTTGCGATGTGTTATTTCGAACAAGATGATTTTCATAGTGCTGAGCCATACATACAGCAAGCTATTGAGATTGAACCAACAAATATTCAGTTTCGTTTGGCTTATGCAGAAATGCTTTATAAGGAAAACTATATTGAGAAGAGCGAAGAGCTTTACCAAGAGCTCTATGATGAGGGTAAGGAGCTATCTATTATTACTATAAACTGGGCGATGGCAATGGTTTCTGCTGATAAAACAATGGATGCTATTCATTTACTTAGAGAGACAATAGATAATAATACGTTTGACAAACCAAATATATACTTTACTCTAATTGAAATATCCTCTAAGGAACCATATATTAAAGACCATCTTGATGACTATATATTTAAGTTATTCTTAGACTTCGATATAACATATGAAATGATTGAAAACAACTGTCCTTCCCTACTAAAAAACCCTCATTACGAAAACTTAATAAAAATATATATTGATGAAAAAGAATAATCTAATTGCAATACTTTTCTTCCTTGCAGTTTTTATAATACCAATTTCTTTAATAGCTAATACAGAAACCAATACCCTCACAGTAACAACCACTGTAACTACTAAGAAACTTTCTAAAATAGAAGAAGTTACATCATGGTATATGGATAATATGAATTATGGAACAATAACCTTGCTAATGGCGGTTGAAAGTTCTTTTATACCTTTTCCATCAGAGGTAGTAGTCCCTCCTGCTGCATACAAAGCATCACAAGAAGACAGCGACTTGAATATATTTTTGGTTGTTCTATTTGCAACACTAGGAGCTATTATTGGTGCATTAATTAATTACTACCTTGCTTTTTGGTTAGGAAGACCTATAATACATAAGTTTGCAGATTCTAGATTTGGAAGAATGTGTTTGCTAAGTAGCGAGAAAGTTACAAAAGCAGAAGATTATTTCATTAAACACGGTAGAAGCTCTACATTTGTTGGAAGATTAGTTCCAGGCATTCGTCAGCTAATTTCAATACCTGCTGGTTTATCGAAGATGTCATTAATTCCTTTTATCCTTTTCACATCACTTGGAGCTGGAATTTGGAATATTGTTTTGGCTCTTTTGGGTTATTTGGCTCATGGTCAAGCAGCAATAATTAAAGAATACACCCACGAACTATCATATATATTACTAGGATTAGGTATCCTTTTTATTCTATATCTAATATA
>DUQY01000051.1 GCA_012837565.1 Bacteroidales bacterium
CAACTCTTCCTCTTAGTTGGTGTAGTTGTGATAGTCCAAAACGTTCTGCATTTTCAATAATCATAACAGAGGCATTAGGAACGTCAACTCCAACTTCAATAACGGTGGTTGAAACCATAATGTTTGTTATCCCTTCCTTAAACCTATTCATCTCATATTCTTTGTTCGCTGGCTTCATCTTGCCATGAACTATACTAATTTGATATTCTGGCAAAGGAAAATCCCTAACTATGCTTTCATATCCATCCATTAGGTCTTTAAGGTCGAGGGTTTCCGATTCCTTAATTAGAGGATAAACAATATATACTTGTCTTCCCGCCTTTACTTGTTTACGTATAAAATCAAAAACTCTTAACCTGCTTTTGTCAAAGAAATGTACTGTCTGTATTGGTTTTCTTCCTGGTGGCAATTCATCAATCACCGAACAGTCAAGGTCACCATAAACTGTCATTGCTAAGGTTCTTGGGATTGGGGTTGCAGTCATAACAAGTATATGAGGAGGCATGTGGTTCTTTGTCCACATCTTTGCTCTTTGTCCAACTCCAAAACGGTGTTGTTCATCAATAACACATAGTCCAAGATTAGAAAACTTAACCTTATCTTCCAAAAGTGAATGTGTACCTATAATAATATTAATTTCTCCGTTTTCTAAAAGAGGATGTATTACTTTTCTTTCTTTTTGTTTTGTGCTTCCAGTAAGTAGGGCAACCTTTATCGGCATATCACCTAAGAATTTCTTTATTGAAAAATAGTGCTGCTGAGCTAGGATTTCGGTTGGCACCATAATAGCTGCTTGAAACCCATTATCAATTGCAATAAGCATAGTAAATAATGCCACTAAGGTTTTTCCACTTCCAACATCTCCCTGTAAAAGTCTATTCATTTGGTGAGTGGTTCTCATATCCTGACGTATTTCCTTTATAACTCTTTTTTGAGCATTGGTTAAAGTGAAGGGCAAGTAGTTATTATAGAAATCATTAAAGGCATCTCCAACTGTTGAAAAGACAAACCCCTTTGACTTCTCTGTCCTAAAATTCTTTAGGAGTTGATGTTCTAGTTGCATATAAAACAATTCCTCAAACTTCAAACGCATCTTAGCCCTTGAAAGCATTTCTGGTGAAGAGGGGAAATGAATTTGAATTAGAGCATCTTGATGAGAGATTAACTTAAACTGATCAATTATTTGAGGAGGTAGGTTTTCATGGATATATCCTTGGACTTGAATAATTAGAGCTTTTACTAGCTTTGCTATATTCTTAGAGTTAAGGAAGGAATTCTTCATTTTCTCCGAAGTATTATAGAGTGGAGAAAACTTTTCTTCTTGTTTTTGTTGCTCATTTACAAAAACCTCTACTGGTTCAAAGTCTGGATGGGCAAAATTATAGGTTCTCTGAAATAATGAAGGCTTTCCAAAAATAACATATTCCTTACCAATAAACAAAGACTCCTTAATCCATCTCAAGCCCTTAAAAAACACAAGCTCAACCATTCCTGTTTCATCCGCAAACTTAGCAGAAAGTCTTGCCTTTGGGCCAACACCAATGGTTTCTATGCCAACAACTTTTCCTTTAATTTGAATTGATATATCCTCTGAGTTAATATCTTTTATCTTTAAGAAATGGCTTTTATCAACATAACGATAGGGATAATAGGATAGAAGGTCTTGGTAAGAAGTAATGCCAAGTTCTTTTTTCAAAATCTCAGCTTTCTTTGGCCCAACACCCTTTAAAAATTCTATCTTTGTATCTAATAGATTATTAACCACAATTATTCACTTATATCTCTCAAAAACGTTTTACTTAGCTACAAAAATACAAAATAAAACCTAAACAACCCTATTTCCTATTATTTACTTAAAATATCATTGTTTTTACAAGCCTTTAGCGAAACGCCACTTTAAGAAAATGAAACGCTGTAATAATTTTCTGAAACAGCGTTTCATTTTTCTGAATCAGCGTTTCATTTTCTTGAAACAGCGTTTCATTTTTCACATAAAAATAGCGGAGATATTCTTTTGAAATACCTCCGCTTTATATAAGCTTTCTACTTTAAAAATAGAAAGTAAAGTTTGATTTATTCTTAGTTTCTTGGTTTTAGTCCTAAGATTTGTCTTGCTTCAGTTGGGTTTGCGATTTCTCTTCCCATTTCTTTAGCCATGCGAACTACCTTTTCAACTAGTTCACCATTAGATTTTGCAAGAACACCTTTGGATATAAAAACATTATCTTCAAATCCAACTCTAACATGTCCTCCATCAATGATAGCAAGAGCTGCAAGAGGGAATTCGAAACGGCCAACACCAGCAACGGTATAGGTTGCGTCATCTGGAATTGAACCACGTAGGAAAACAAAGTCTCTCATCTCTCCAGAAATTCCACCATTAACACCCATAACGAAGTCAAAGTGCATTGGTTTTACAATATGACCTCTTTTATGAAGTCTAAGTGCCATATCGATCATGCTTTTGTCAAACACTTCTAACTCTGGCTTAATTCCTTTTTCAACCATTCTGTCTCCAAAGTACTTTATTGTGTTTTCAGTATTAACAAATACTTCATCACCACCAAAATTACAAGTTCCACAATCTAAGGTAAGCATTTCTGGGTTTAGTTGTATTGGTTGAAGACGTTCATCGTCAGTCATTCCAACAGCTCCACCAGTTGATGGTTGTATGATTACATCAGGACAAACCTTTTGTATTGCATCTATAACTTCTTTGAAACGATTTTTGTCTTGAGTTGGTGTTCCGTCATCCTTCCTAACATGTAGGTGTATGATTGAAGCACCTGCATCGTAAGCCGATTTAGCTTCTCTAACACATTCTTCAACAGTGTATGGAACTGCAGGGTTATGTTCTTTAAGAACTTCTGCTCCGCTAATTGCTGCTGTTATAATTAATTTTTCCATTTATTATTGAGCTATTAGTTTTTTCTTTGATTCTTTTTTGGAACAACACAGGTTCCTGATGCTCTACAAACAACAATAGGTTCTGCTAAAACATCAGCAGCTGATTCTGAAACATCAGTTCTTGGAGAAATAACTTTTCTTGCTTCAAATATCATCTTACGAGAAGATCCGCCAACGCTTACTATTTCACCTGTTGCTTCAATGAAGTCACCTGCAAAAACAGGAGCAAGGAATTCAACATTATCATATGCTACGAAAAGTCCTTCGTCACCGTCTTGAATAATTAATAGTTCTGTTGCAACGTCACCAAAAAGGTTTAACATTTTTGCTCCGTCAACAAGGTTTCCACCATAATGAGCATCTTGAAAGCTCATTCTCATTCTAATTAAAGATTTTACTGCCATAATAGTTTTTATTTTATAATGTAATCAATGAATAAATAAGGAGTGTGAACATTGTATGGTTCAATAACTTCAACATTTTCTTCTACCTCTGCAATAACTATATCAGCAGCCATTGCCATAAAAGGATTGAAGTTTTTGGTTGTGCCTCTAAAAACAAGGTTACCATATTTGTCCGCCACACTTGCACCAATAATTGCAATATCTGCTCTTAGAGGTTTTTCTAATAAGTAATCTACTCCGTCTATATTAACTTTTTGTTTGCCTTCTTCAACGATAGTTCCAAGACCTGTAAGAGTTAGAACTCCACCAAGCCCACCGCCGCCGCAACGAATTCTTTCAATAAGTGTTCCTTGAGGTACTAGTTCTACTTCCATTTCATTAGCAAGCATTTTCTCACCTGCTGCAGGATTTGTTCCAATATGAGAGACGATAACCTTCTTAACCAAACCTTTTGCAACTAGTAGTCCAGAACCACATTCAGGGAATGAAGTATCATTGCAAATAATTGTTAGGTCTTTCTTTCCTGCCTTAACAATAGCTTCAATAAGCTTGTTAGGAGCACCAACTGCAAGGAAGCCACCAACCATAATAGTCATGCCGTCTTTAATTAAAAGAGCAGCTTTGTCTATATCTATATGTTTCATACTTTTGTTTTTATTTTATTTTTTTCATAGAAAATGCATTGCAAAATTAAATATTATTTTCCTAATAACCAAATAGCATAGGATATAAACATATAGATTATCATAATGAAAGATAATCTAAAAACCTTTTTAACAATAGTTAAGTCTTTACTTCAAGTATTTTGAGCTTAATATTTTATCTGTAATTTCAATATCTTATTTGTGGAGCATAAAATTAAAATCATTCCTATCTTACTATGTCTTATACAATTATTTATTACCTTTGCATAGAAATTTAATAATAATAATAGAAAAAATATAAGTAATGAGTACAAAAGTTACAAAAGAACTAGTAAACCCAAGAAGTATTGTTGTAGTAGGTGCGTCAAATGATGTTACTAAACCAGGAGGAGCAATACTTAGAAATATTATAGAAGGTGGATTTAAAGGAGATTTATATGTTGTAAATCCAAAAGAAAGTGAAATTCAAGGCATAAAATGTTTTAATAATATAAAAGATGTACCACAAGTTGATTTAGCTGTTTTGGCAATTGCTGCTAAGTTTTCAGAAGACACCATCAAGGTTTTAACTCAGGAGAAAGAAACAAAGGCTTTTATAATTATCTCAGCAGGATTTGGTGAGGAAAGCCAAGAAGGAAAAGAGCTTGAACAAAGAATTGTTAAGCTTATTGAAGATAATAACGGATGTTTGATTGGACCAAACTGTACAGGTATTTTCACTCCTCATCACCACGCTATTTTCTCAAAACCTTTCCCACAGACTTCTTCAAGAGGAGTTGATTTCATAACAGGTTCTGGAGCAACAGGATGTTTCATAATGGATATCGGTATACAACAAGGGCTTCACTTCAACCACTGTTGGGGAGTAGGTAACTCAGCACAACTTGGAATTGAAGATATATTACAATACCACGACGAAGCATTTGATCCAAAGACTTCCTCAAAAGTAATTTTGATTTATGCTGAAAACATAAAAGACCCACAAAAGATATTAAAGCACGCAACCTCCCTAATAAAGAAAGGTTGTAGAATTGCAGCAGTTAAGTCTGGCGGTTCAGAAGCAGGTTCAAGAGCTGCATCATCTCATACAGGAGCTTTAGCTTCTCCAGATGTGGCAGTAGATGCACTATTCCGCAAGGCGGGAATAGTTCGTTGTAATGGTAGAGAAGAACTAATTACTATTGGAGCTATATTTACTTATCCTGAATTTGAAGGAAAGAACATTGCAATAATCACTCACGCAGGCGGACCAGCTGTAATGCTAACTGATGCCCTAAGTAAGGGAGGAATGGAAGTTCCACATATTGAAGGAGAAAAAGCAGATGAGCTTATGAAAAAGCTATTTGCAGGTTCAGCTGTTGGAAACCCAATTGACTTCCTTGCAACAGGAACACCAGAACAATTAGGTGATATTATAGATGCTTGTAATAATGATTTCGACAATATAGACGCTATGTGTATTATTTTCGGAACACCAGGACTTGCTCCAATCTACGAAGCATATAATGTTATTGATGAAAAATTAAAAACATCTAAGAAACCAATATTCCCAATTATGCCTTCAACTCTTGTAGCAGGTGACGAGGTAAAGGATTTCGTTTCAAAAGGCAATAACTACTTCCCAGAAGAAACTGTATTTGGTACAGCTCTTGCTAAAATCAAATCAACACCAAAGCCTATTGGAGAGGCAAACGACCTAGTTCAAATAGACGTTAAGAAGGTTAGGCAAATTATTGACTCAGCTAAGGACGGCTATATGGATACCAAGATAATGTTTGAACTACTTGATGCTGCAGGAATATGCCATTCGAATGAAATTTCATCAGATAAGGTTGAAGATTCAATAGCATTTGCAAAACAATATGGTTACCCACTTGTAATGAAAGTTGTTGGGCCAGTACACAAGAGTGATGTTGGTGGAGTTGTTCTAAATGTTAAGGACGAAGAAACAATACGTAGAGAGTTTGATAGACTAATGAAGATAAAAGAGACCTATGCAGTTCAAACTCTTCAAATGCTATTTGGAACAGAAATATATATTGGAGCAATGAAGACGGAACTTTTCGGACACCAGGTTCTTTGTGGAATAGGTGGAATCTTTATTGAAGTATTGAAAGATGTTCAATCAAACCTTGCACCAATAGGAATTTCAGAGGCAAAGAATATGATTAAGAGTCTAAGAAGCTATAAGATTATTGAAGGAGTTCGTGGTCAAGAACCAGTTAACGAAGACCTTTATGCAGAGCAAATAGCAAGAGTAAGTGCACTTGTTCAAGCTGCTCCTGAAATTGCAGAGATGGACTTAAACCCTCTTTTAGGATCTGCAAAGGCTGTTGTTGCTGTCGATGCTCGTATTAGGATTGAAAAATAATAACAAAATAATATAATTTATTATGAATAAAACATTTTGGATTAATTTCTTATTATCATTATTGATAATAGCAATGTTTCTTTTGCAATTCACACCAGAGTTAGAACCCTTTAAATACTGGATTTGTTTTGTAGTAGTAGTAATGTCAACAATAGTTATTATTGTCAATACATTTAATTTAGCTACAAAGTTTTCGAAAGCAAACAAGGAAATCTTGAAAGCAAATAAGAGAATTGCAGAACTAGAAATGCAAGTAACCGAAAAAGATAATTCAGAAATAACACAATAGAAAAAATATGAAACTTAAAGATATTCTTGTTGCCCTTATAGCTTTAGGGGTAATCGCTATATTTTTGTTAATTGAGCCATTAAGAGAAGGCTTTATGCAGTGGAGCGGTGCAAAGGACTGGAGATATTTCCTGCTTGCATTTGTTAAATTCGCATTACTTGCAACCCTTGGCGAAAGCATTGGGTTAAGAATTTCAAAAGGAGTGTATAATCAAAAAGGCTTCGGACTTATGCCAAGGGCTATTGTTTGGGGATTCTTAGGAGTTATTATCTCCGTTGCAATGGGCTTATTTGCACGTGGTACTTTTGGATTATTTACATATTTCGGCTTAGAGCTAAATCCAATAACCCTAGCTGAGCAAACCATTGGAATTAAAATTCTTTATGCTTTTGCTGTGTCTGTTTTTATGAATACATTCTTTGCTCCTGTCTTTATGACTTTCCACAAGATAACCGATACTCATATCTTAGAAAATTGTGGAACCATTAGGGGATTGTTTAAGCCAATTGCTATGGGTAGAATAATGGAGAATTTGAATTGGAAGGTTCAATGGGGATTTGTGTTTAAGAAAACGATACCATTCTTTTGGTATCCTGCACATACCATAACCTTTTTGCTTCCAAAAGAATTCCAAGTACTATTTGCAGCTCTATTAGGAGTAGCTCTTGGAGTAATTCTATCATTTGCTAATATGAAAAAGAAGTAAGGCAATATGATAAGATTAAAATCAATAATCATTATATTCCTTCTTTCTATTACATTTACAATAACTGCACAAGAAACTAAGAAGTTTAGTCTCGATATCTATGGAATATTAGATATGCAAGCATGTTATAGTACTAGGAAAGCATATTCAGCAATTGATGGCTTGTTTTCTCTTTACCCTTTATATCCTTCTTACGATATTAATGGAAAAGATTTAAACTCTCAAGATACTTGGAATATGTCAGCAGCAGCTTCAAGACTTGGCGTAAGGTTAGGTCTTGGTGAAGCAATGGGTGCAAGAATAACAGGAGTAATTGAGGCAGACTTTACAGGACAAGCTGGTGGTTTAGCACATTATATGAGACTTAGAATGGCGAATATTAATTTCAAATGGAATAATGCTCAACTTCTTATTGGTCAGCACTGGAGCCCGATGGTTCTTCCTGAAATGATGCCAGGGAATCGTGACCTTCATAATGGAGCTCCCTTTCATCCTTTTGCTCGACAAGCCCAAATAAGATTGGATTACCAACCTTATGAAAAATTAAACCTAGTTGCAGCTATTGGATTTCAAAGAGATTTTGCAACAATTGGAGTTAGTTCTTCAAGAGATTTTAAGCAACAATGCAACACCCTATCTCCTGAAATAAACCTATTAATTCAATATCGCTCACCAAATCTCTTTTTTGGTGTTGGAGGAAAGATAACAACACTTCAGCCAAGAGAAGAATTTACCCTAGGTACCAATAGATATGGTTTAAATACTAAGGTGATTAATTACACAACTACTGCATTCTTAAACTATAAGAAAGGGAATGATAATTTCAAAATACAAGCTATATTAGGTGAAAGTATGAACGATTTAAGTCTTTTGGGAGGTTATTATGAATCTTCATTTGACACAATCAACCATTTGTTTTCCTATAAACCAACAATGGTTTTCTCTTCTTGGATTGATTATTCACATTCTTTTGGAAAGTTTAAGCCAGCTATACTTATGGGATATACTAAGAACTTTGATGTAGATGAACCTGAGTATGAAAATGCTTACGGTGTTGGAATGGATGTAGATAATTATTTTAGAATAGCTCCAAGAATAGAATACTTCTTTTTAAGTAATTTTTCTCTAACTTTGTCTGTTGAATATGCAAGCGTAAAGTTTAAGGATGAGGTTGCAATAGAAAGAGTTGGGGGTTTTAGAACAGCATTTGGATTATGTTATTTATTTAATTACTAAGATGAAAAAGCAATCTTTTGTAAAGTATCATGGAACAGGAAATGATTTTATTCTAATTGATAACAGGAAAAACGATTTCCAATTAACAGATAAAGAAATACAGTTAATTTGTGATAGGAACTTTGGAGTTGGTTCTGATGGACTTATTCTTTTAGAAAACACCACAGAGGCTGATTTTTCTATGGTTTTTTATAATCCTGATGCTACAAAAGATATGATGTGTGGTAATGGAGGAAGATGTA
>DUQY01000052.1 GCA_012837565.1 Bacteroidales bacterium
ATATTGAGGACTTTAAGCAAATTAGGAAGAAGTATTTGATATATGATTAGTCTTCTATTATCCGCTGATTAATTGCTTATAGCTTTTAATGAAAGCTAGTTGTCAGTTCTAAAAAATATCTTAACTTTGCACTTCTTAATTTGAAGTTGGTTGTGGAAAGAGAAAGATAGTAGATTATATAAAAATACAGGAATAATAATATGTTTGAGAATTTAAGTGAGAAATTAGAGAAGTCGTTTAAGATATTAAAAGGTCATGGTAAGATAACTGAAATTAATGTTGCTGAAACATTGAAAGAGGTTAGGAAGGCTTTGATTGATGCCGACGTTAGCTATGCTATTGCTAAGGAGTTTTGCGATACTGTTAAACAAAAAGCATTAGGTAAGAATGTTTTAACTTCAATTGATCCAGGACAATTAATGATTAAGATTGTTCAAGACGAATTGACTGAGCTAATGGGTGGAGAAACTCAAGAGGTTAATATTAAAGGTTCTCCTGCCATAATTCTTATTGCTGGTTTGCAAGGTAGTGGTAAGACAACTTTCTCGGCTAAGTTTGCAAATTATCTTAAAACTAAAAAAAGCAAGTCCGTTCTTTTGGTGGCTGGTGACGTTTACCGTCCTGCTGCAATCAATCAATTGCAAGTTCTTGGTGAGCAAATAGGGGTTGAGGTTTATACGGAAGATTCTAAAAACCCTGTTGAAATTGCTAAGAATGCTGTTCAGAGAGCAAAGGATAAGGGAATAAATATTGTTATTGTTGATACTGCTGGTCGTTTGGGTATTGATGAGGCTATGATGAATGAGATTGGAGCTATTAAGAAAGCTGTTAATCCTCAGGAAACTCTTTTTGTGGTAGATAGTATGACAGGTCAGGATGCTGTAAATACTGCAAAAGCATTTAATGATAAATTAGATTTTCAAGGAGTTGTCCTTACCAAACTTGATGGAGACACAAGAGGTGGAGCAGCACTAACCATTCGTCACGTTGTTAATAAGCCAATTAAGTTTGTAGGTATAGGAGAAAAGATGGAAGCATTAGATGTTTTCCATCCTCAGCGTATGGCTTCTCGTATTCTTGGAATGGGTGATATTGTTTCTTTGGTTGAAAAGGCTCAAGAGCAGTATGATGAAGAGCAGGCAAGGAAGATATCGAAGAAACTTAAGACAAATGATTTCAATTTCAATGACTTTCTAACTCAAATCAACCAAATAAAGAAGATGGGTAATATCAAAGACCTTATGGGAATGATACCAGGGGTTGGCAAGATGATGAAGGATGTTGATATAAATGATGATGCTTTTAAAGGTATTGAAGCAATTATTGGGTCAATGACTCCGTTTGAAAGAGAAAGTCCAGCCAAAATTGACGGAAGCAGGAGAAAAAGAATTGCAAGTGGTAGTGGTACAACAATAGAAGATGTAAACAGACTTCTTAAACAATTTGAAGAAACTCGCAAGATGATGAAGATGGTAGGAAGTGGAAATAAAATGAATGCATTAAAAAATATTAGAAGGAGATAAACATATGGAAAACAAGAAACAACCAATAATTATTGATGGGAAGCTAATAGCAGCAGAAATTAAAAAAGAATTATCAGAAGAAGTTATAAAACTATTAGATGCAGGTAAAAGACCGCCTCATTTGGTTGCTGTTATTGTAGGAAATGACGGAGCAAGTGAATCTTATGTTGCAAGTAAAGAAAAGCAAAGTAAGGAAGTAGGGTTTGTGTCCTCTGTATATCGTTTCCCAGATACTTTAACAGAAGAGGAGCTTCTAAATACTATTGATTTTCTTAATAATGACCCAGAAGTAGATGGCTTTATTGTTCAGCTACCTCTACCAAAACATATTAGAGAAAGTAAGGTTGTTCAGAGAGTTGATCCAAGAAAAGACGTTGATGGTTTCCACCCAACCAACGGAGGAAGAATGATGTATAATATGCCAGCATTTATTCCTGCAACTCCTTTCGGAATAATGACAATGCTTGAAAGATCTAAGATAGATACAGTAGGTAAACACTGTGTTGTTATAGGGAGAAGTAATATTGTTGGAACTCCAGTAGCAGTTCTTATGTCAAGAAATAATAACTTTGCTAATTGTACAGTAACTCTTTGCCATAGTAAGACTAAAAACATAAAAGAAATATGTCTTAGTGCAGATATTTTAATTGTTGCAATTGGTAAGCCAGAGTTTCTAACAGGAGATATGGTTAAAGAAGGAGCAGTTGTTATTGATGTGGGTATTCATAGAGTAGAAGATAAGACAAAAGAAAGAGGATACCGTGTTGTTGGGGATGTTAATTTTGATGAGGTAGCACCAAAATCAAGTTATATAACACCAGTACCAGGAGGAGTAGGAACTCTTACAGTAGTATCCTTACTTCAAAACACATTAAGTGCTTACAAAAACGAAATCTACGAATAAACCAAACATTAAATGTCATTAACACAAGAAGAGGGAATTGCAAAAGGTGAGCTTCTGCCAATTATGGAAGAGTTTTATAGTTTGCAAGGAGAAGGGTATAATACAGGAAAGGCTGCATATTTTATTAGAGTTGGGGGCTGTGATGTTGGCTGTGATTTTTGTGATGTTAAGGAAGCTTGGGATGCGGCACTTCTTGCACCAACAAGTGTTGAAGATGTTGTAAAAAGAGCCTCAACTTTTCCTGCCAAGTCCGTAATCATTACAGGGGGAGAACCCCTTTTATACAACCTAGACCTTATTTGCAAAAGACTCCACGACAATAATATTGAAATATTCCTTGAAACCTCTGGCTCTTCGCCTATGAGTGGCTCTTGGGATTGGGTTTGTCTTTCTGCAAAAAGGAATCTACCACCTTTGGAAGAGAATATGAAATATGCATCTGAGCTTAAAATGATTATTTGTGACGAAAAAGACTTTGAGTTTGCTGAAACCTATTCAAAGAAAGTCGATAATAAGAAATGCGTTTTATACTTGCAACCAGAATGGAGCGTTAGAAATATCGTAATGCCTAAGATTGTAGAATACATTAAAATGAATCCTAAATGGAGAATATCGTTGCAAAGTCACAAATACATGGAAATACCTTAGCCCCTTTTACTAGGGGGTTAAGACTCTTTCTAATTATCATTTCACTTCTTCTTTCTCAAAACCTATTTTCTCAAAACAACCCAAAGGCAGAAAAAGAATTTAAGAAAGCTTTGGATTATCTGAATAAGGGGAAGGAAGATAAGGCAATTGAATCATTAAATAAAGTCTTCGAAATTGCACCAAACTATCCTGATGCGCTTCTTTGCATGGCTGAAATATACTATAACAAAAGCAGAGACTTCGACACCACTAAGCTAAAAGCTTTCCCATATTATAAACGTTTTGTTGATCTTCACCCAAGCTTCGATATAACAGCACACTATCGTTTAGGAGAGTTCTATCTCTTAGAATACAATACCAAAAAAGCAAAATACCATTTCGATTATGCTCTTGCAAACTACAAAGCTCCAAAAGAGCAAGAGAAAATTGATAGAACAAAAAGGAAGCTTGAACAGATAGCTTTTATTGAGTACGCTCTTGAAAATCCAGTTGAGTTTATGCCAAATAATATGGGGGAAAATATCAACACAGACTACGATGAATACCTCCCAACCCTAACAGCTGATGAACAAACCTTTATTTTCACAAGGCTAATACCTGATACTGTTGACTTCGGACTTAAAATACTAATGGTAGAGGACTTTTTTCAAACAACGAAGCTTAATGGGAAATGGGAAATGGCAGAAAAGATGCCAACACCGTTCAATTCACTTGACAATGAAGGAGCTTTATCAATATCACCTGACGGAAGAACAGCCTATTTCACTCGTTGCAATGCAAGAGATGGTTATGGAAGCTGTGATTTATACTATTCAGAACGAATAGGTAAAAGATGGACAGAGCCAAAGAATATGGGTCAAACCGTTAATTCTTCTTCTTGGGATTCACAGCCTACAATAGCATCAGATGGAAGAACGCTTTTCTTTGTTTCCAATAGAAGAGGAGGGAAGGGGAAGAATGATATATGGTATACATACAGGAAAGACAATGATAAATGGACAAAACCTATTAATTTAGACTCCACCATTAATACCCCAGGCAATGATATGTACCCTTTTATCCACCCAAGCAACACTAGTCTTTACTTCTCTTCCGACTATCATTTAGGAATGGGAGGATTTGATATATTCTACTCAAATATTGTTGATGGTAAATTCACACCAGCTCAAAACATAGGCTACCCAATCAATACATCATCAGACGAAACCAGCTTTATAGTATCACCAAGTGGCAAGAAAGCAATATTCTCAACTTCTTTGAAGGATGGCATTGGAGGAAAAGACCTATACGAGTTTGACTTATACGAAAAAGCACAGCCAACCCCTGTTGTTTATATGAAAGGGAAGACCTTCGACAAGTTTACCAATAAACCCTTAGCTGTTAATTTTGAAGTAAAGGATGTAGATAAAAACACACTAATAGCATCTTCAAGCTCCGACCCACTAACTGGGGAATACTTAGTTGTCCTTCCTCTTGGAGCTACTTACGCCCTTAATGCATGGGCTGAATCATATCTTTTCTACTCCGAAAACTTCCAGCTAAAAGATATAAGTAATTCTAACTCATCTCAAAAGGATGTCTACCTTATCCCAATTGTTGAGGGAGAAAGTGTTGTGCTAAATAATATATTCTTTGAAACAAATGACTATTCCCTATTGCCAAGTTCCCAATCGGAGCTAAATATACTGCTAGAACTATTAGAAAAGAATAGAAATATAGTAATTGAGATTTCAGGACATACCGATAATGTAGGTTCACAAGAATACAACCTAGAGCTTTCAAGCAAGAGAGCAAATAGTGTTAAGACATATTTGGAAGAAAAGGGGATTGAAGCAATTAGGTTAAAATCAAAAGGCTTTGGACAAACCAAGCCAATATCTGTTAACCAGACTGAAGAAGGAAGAGCAAAGAATAGAAGGACAGAATTTAAAATTATAAAGAAATAAGCTAAAACCATATTAATGAAAGAGAAAATATTTGATTTAGATGACATATCCTTAGTTGATTTCTTTGGCATAAATGAAAAGAATCTCAACTTCCTATCAATCTTATACCCAAACGTAGAATTAATTCAAAGAGGTGACAAATTAAAGGTTGTAGGGAAAGAAAAATATATTCATGAATTTGAAGAAGTCTATAATCAATTAGTTGAGCTTTACTTCCAAGAATTTAGATTGGACGAAAAGCTAATAATGAGTATTGTTAAGCCAAGTCCTAACTTCCAAAAACAAAACCCAGCATCCAATGAAACCTTAGTTCATGGTAAGAATGGCTTAATTATTAAAGCACAAACCCCTAACCAAAAAGAAATGGTTAAGGCAATAGATAAAAATGATATGCTATTTGCTATTGGGCCTGCTAGTTCTGGAAAAACCTATACAGCCGTAGCTCTTGCTGTTAGAGCCTTAAAAGCAAAACAAGTAAAACGAATTGTTTTAACTCGTCCAGCAGTTGAAGCAGGTGAAAACTTAGGATTCCTACCAGGCGACCTTAAAGACAAACTTGACCCTTATCTTCAACCACTCTACGATGCCCTAAGGGATATGATAGTAGAAGAAAAGCTTGTAAAATATATGGAAGAAAGGGTAATAGAAATTGCACCCCTTGCCTTTATGAGAGGAAGGACATTAGGCAATGCTTTTGTAATACTTGACGAGGCTCAAAATGCAACCTATTCTCAAATGAAGATGTTCCTAACCAGAATGGGTAAGAATGCAAAATTCATTATAACAGCCGATCCAACCCAAGTTGACCTTCCATATCAACAACAATCAGGACTAAAAGAAGCAACTAAATACTTGAAAGACGTTGAAGGCATAAGCTTTGTCCACCTCAATGAATACGACATTATTCGTCACCCCTTGGTAACCAAAATAGTAGAAGCCTACGTAAAAAACGAAAAGAAATAAGAGCCTAATTTCCTCTAATCTCCGCAAAACCCAGCTTAATCTCCGCACATTCTGCGGAGATTATTTTTTTATGCGGAGAATAATATGTAATTTTGCCAAAATATGCATTATGAAAAGGATATATATATACCAAAAAGAGGGTTGGCCTAATTTTGTCTGGGATTATGATCTCGTATCACCACTATTACTAAATATTCGTTACTTACAAGGACAATTAATAGGAAAGATGAGTGTTTTTGGATTTGACTTTAAGAATGAAACACACTTTTCTACCTTAACCAATAATATAATTAAGTCTTCTGAAATTGAAGGAGAATATTTGAATACAGATCAAGTAAGGTCTTCTGTTGCTAAAAGATTATCTATGGATGTTTCTGGTTTTATTGCTTCTGAAAGAAAGGTTGATGCAATTGTTGAAATAACTTTCGATGCAACAAATAACGCAAGTAAAGCTCTAACTAAGAAGCGATTATTTGGCTGGCATAAACTGTTATTTGAACAAGAAGAAAGAGATACTAAACTAAGCATTGGCTCTTTTAGGAAGGAAGAAGGAGGAGAAATGCAAGTTGTTTCTGGTGCTTTAGGAAAAGAGAAAGTTCATTTTCAAGCTCCAAACTGGTCTGTGATAGATGCTGAAATGGATAAGTTCTTGAATTTTATAAATAGTAAAAACGATATAGACAATATCCTTAAAGCAGCAATAGCTCATTTTTGGTTTGTAACAATTCATCCTTTTGACGATGGAAATGGAAGAATATCAAGAGCAATTGCCGATATGCTCTTAGCTCGTGCAGACAATATACCGCAAAGATTTTATAGTATGTCATCCCAAATTAGGATTGAAAGAAAAGAATACTATAATATATTAGAAAAGACACAAAAAGGGGACTTAGATATAACAAATTGGATAGTATGGTTTTTGAACTGCTTAGAAAGAGTATTTAATCAAACAGATACTAATTTAAATAAGCTAATGTTTAAGTCAAAGTTCTGGGAAAACCATAAGGAAGTAGTCTTTAATGAACGTCAAACCAAGATGATTAACCTTCTTTTCAATGATTTCGATGGAAAACTAACCACCTCGAAATGGGCGAAAATAAACAAGTGTTCTCAAGACACAGCACTTAGAGATATAAAAGATTTAATTGAAAAGTCAGTTCTAAGAAAAGAATTAGAAGGTGGAAGAAGCACGAACTACGAGCTAAATGCTCTCTTACTATTATAATTTACTGAAACAAAGAGATAGGAAAATGAAACGCTGTTTCACGAAATTATTACGAAGATTCATTGGGCATAAAAAAAGAGGCTGTTAAATTATTAGCAGCCTCTTTGTGTTTTATGTTTGGAAGGGATTATTTTATAAATCCACTTCTTATTAGTAATGCGTTATTGGTTGGTTCGTGACCACGAAATGCTTTGTAAAGTTCCATTGGGTGTTTTTTGCCTCCTTTTGATAATACGTTATTTCGAAAAGATGTAGCAACTTCTTTATTGAAAATTCCCTTTTCTTTAAATAATGAATAAGCGTCAGCATCTAAAACTTCTGCCCATTTATAACCGTAATATCCTGCTGCATATCCGCCTGAGAATATATGACCAAATTGTGTACTCATTATTGAACCATCAATTGTTGGAAGAAGTTCTGCTTTTTCTGCGGATGCTCTTTCGATTTTCTCAACGTCCCCTGTAAATGGTTTTGTTGTATTATTCCATCCCATATCCACTAATGCAAGGAATAGTTGACGAACGGTACTGTATCCTTGAAGGTACACTTCGCTTGCTTTTATCTTTTGGATAAGTTCTGCTGGTATTTTTTCTCCTGTTAGGTAATGTACTGCAAATAGATCTAAGAATTCTTTTTCTGTTGCAAAGTTTTCCATTATTTGTGATGGAAGTTCAACGAAGTCTCTGTAAACTGATGTTCCTGATGTGCTTTCATAAGTACATTCTGATAATATACCGTGGAGGCAGTGTCCAAATTCGTGAAGTAAGGTGTTATATTCATCAAAGGTTAGTAGTGATGGGCTTTTAGCAGTTGGCTTTGTGAAGTTACATACCATTTGAATTAATGGTCTAACATCTTGTCCGTTTTGAATTTTTTGTTCTCTAAATGATGTCATCCATGCTCCTGAACGTTTTGATTCTCTTGGGAAGAAGTCCATATACATTATAGCCATAAATTTATTTGTAGCCTTATCCCAAACTTCATATGTTACTACGTCTTGGTGGTATGTTGTGATTGCTCTGTTTTCTCTAAATTCTAAGCCATAAAGTTTGTCTGCAAGCATGAAAATACCTTCACGAACGTTTTCAAGTTGGAAGTAAGGTTTTGTCATTTCTTGGTTAATAGAATACTTTTCTGTTTTTAGTTTTTCTGACCAGTATGACCAGTCCCAACGTTGTAGTTCGCCTTCGAATCCTTTTGATTGTGCGTATTCAGTAACCATTTTAATATCCTTCTTTGCAAATGGTAGAGATGATGCTAATAGGTCATCAATAAATGAAAGTACTTTTGTAGGAGTTTCTGCCATTCTATCAGTTAGTGCATATTCTGCATATGATGAATAACCTAAGAGTTGAGCCATGCGAAGACGATTATTAGTTATCTTAATAACTGTTTCTTTGTTGTCATTTTCGTTATTATTGTTTGCAATTCTGCTTGATGCTGTCCAGATTTCTTGTCTAAGTTCTCTGCTATCAGCATAAGTTATTACAGGAAGGTAGCTTTGGTAATCCAATGTAAATGCCCAGCCCTTAACCTTACGTTGTTTTGCAGTTTCTTTTGCTGCATCAATTGCAAATTGTGGAAGTCCTGATAAATCTTTCTTATTAGTAACAACTTTCAAATAAGCGTTTTGATCAGATAGGTTGTTCTTTTGATACTTTAAGCTAAGAAGTGATTGTTCTTCTGAAATCTTACGGAACTCATCCATTTCTTTTCCTTTTAGTAAAGCACCACTTTTGATAAATCCTTTGTATGTCTTATCTAATAACATTCTTTGTTCTGTGGTAAGAGCAATATCATCTCTCATATCATAAACCGCTTTAACCTTAGCAAAAAGTTTAGGGTTCATATTAATATCGTTTCCATGTCTTGTTAGGTCTGGAGATACCTCTTCAGCAATTTGTTGAAGTGCACCGCTTGTGTTTGATTCGTTGATATTAAAGAAAACACTTAAAACTCTGTTAAGTAATCCTCCTGCATTTTCAAGAGCAACAATAGTGTTTTCGAATGTAGGCTTTTCTTTGTTTTCGATAATTGCATTTACGTCCTTCTTTGCTTCATCCAAAGAGTAAAGAATAGCAGACTTGTAGTGTTCTGTTCTAATCTTATCGAAGGGTGGAGTTTGATAAGCTGTGTTCCATTCCTGCACCAAAGGATTTGAACTTTTAACTGCAGCAGCATCTTCTGGTTTCATCTGTGCTACTAACATTGTAGAAACTACTGTCATAATTAATGTAAATAAAGTTATTTTTCTCATTTCTATGTTTTTAATATTATTTTTCAATTAAAGGTGCAAAGGTACGTTTATTTTGTCAAATTTCTAATAACATATAATGTAATTCTTTGCCAAAGCGTTATCATTAATGTAAGATTTTGATTTGTTTTTGAAATCTCCTTTGAGATGCTGAAAAAATAGCTTATTTTTGCACACTATTTATAACTGATAAATAATAATTATATATGAAAAAAGCATACGTATTCCCAGGACAAGGCGCTCAGTTCGTTGGTATGGGAAAAGACCTTTACGATAATTCACCTTCTGCAAAAGCAATGTTTGAGAAAGCTAATGAGATTTTAGGCTTTAGAATAACAGACCTTATGTTCTCTGGCACTGTTGAAGATTTAAGACAAACAAATGTAACACAACCAGCAATATTCCTTCATTCTGTAATCCTAGCTCATACATTAGGCGAAAGCTTTAAGCCAGATATGGTTGCTGGACACTCACTTGGAGAGTTCTCAGCCCTTGTTGCAGCAAAAGCAATGAGCTTTGAAGATGGACTACGCTTAGTTGCGGCAAGAGCAAACGCTATGCAAAAAGCATGTGAGGCAGTCCCATCAACTATGGCTGCTGTTCTTGGACTTGAAGACAGTCTTGTGGAAGAAGTTTTAGCAAAAATAACTGATCAGGTTGTTGTTCCTGCAAACTATAACTGCCCAGGACAACTTGTTATTTCAGGTTCAGTAGAAGGAATCAGCCAAGCTTGCATAGATTTGAAAGCAGCAGGAGCAAAACGTGCACTACCCCTAACAGTAGGTGGAGCTTTCCATTCTCCTCTAATGCTACCTGCACAAGAAGAGCTTGCAAAAGCAATTGAAAATACAGAAATTAATACTCCAATCTGTCCTATTCATCAAAACGTAAACGCCTTGGCGATGACAGACCCAAAAGAGATAAAGGCAAACCTAATAAAACAATTAACCTCTCCTGTTCGTTGGACTCAAATATCAAAGGCAATGATTGCTGATGGTGCTACAACTTTTATTGAAGTTGGGCCAGGAACAGTTCTACAAGGACTTATTAAAAAGGTTTTACCTGAGGGAGAGTTTATCTCTGCATAATACAAAACAATTATATGGAATTCCAAGAACTTATATTAAAAAGACAAAGTGATAGGAAATATCTTTCAAAACCAGTTGAGCAAGAAAAGATACTTAAGTGCATAGAAGCTGCCCGTCTTTCACCCTCTGGTGTTAACTCTCAGCCTTGGACATTTGTAGTAGTTGAAGAAGATGGTCTAAGAAAAGAAGTGCAAAAAGCAGCAGCTGGAATGGGTATGAATAATTTCGTAAGCCAAGCACCAGTCATTATTGCTATTGTTTTAGAAAGACCAAATATAATATCCAAAATAGGTTCGGTAATGAAAGACAAGGAATATCCATTGATAGATATTGGAATAGCAGCCAATCAATTCTGTCTTCAAGCAGCCGACATTGGCTTAGGAACATGTATGATTGGATGGTTCGATGAGAAGAAGATAAAAAAGCTTCTTGATATTCCATCTTCCAAAAGAATCCCTATATTAATTACTCTTGGCTATTCGGATGCAAGGCTAAGAGAGAAAACAAGAAAGCCGATAGATAAAATGTATAAACAAAATAAATATTAGAACAATGATAACAAACAATTTCTCAAGACGTCATAATGGTCCTCAAGAAAAGGACCTTGAAGGAATGCTGAAGGTTATTGGCGTTAGTTCAATTGATGAGCTAATAGACAAAACCGTACCATCAGCAATTAGATTCAAAGAACCATTAAACCTTGCTCAAGGAATGAATGAGTATGAATATATTACTCACCTTAAAGGATTAGCATCTAAGAATAAATTATATACCTCATTTATTGGTATGGGTTACTATAATACAATTCTTCCTGCAGTTCTTCAAAGAAACATCCTTGAAAACCCAGGTTGGTACACCTCTTACACTCCTTACCAAGCAGAAATATCACAAGGAAGACTTGAAGCGTTATTTACCTTTCAATCAACAATTCACTCTCTAACAGCAATGCCACTAACCAATGCTTCAATGCTTGATGAATCTACATCAGCAGCAGAGGCAATGTTAATGTTCTTTGGCACTCGTACAAGAGAACAACAAAAAAATAATGTAGTTAAGTTCTTTGTTTCTGAGGATTTATTCCCTCAAAACATTGCAGTAATTGAAACAAGAGCTCTTCCAAAAGGAATTGAATTAGTATTTGGCAACCCAGATACTGCTGTCTTAGATAATACATTCTTTGGAGCAATAGTACAATATCCAAATCGCTACGGTGAAGTTAAAGACTATTCAGAATTTATAAAGAAAGCAAAAGAAAGCAATGTATTTGTTGCAGTTGCAGCAGACCTTCTTTCTCTTTCTCTTCTAACACCTCCTGGCGAATGGGGAGCTGATTGCGTTTGTGGTTCAACACAGCGTCTTGGTGTTCCGATGGCTTATGGTGGACCTCATGCAGGATACTTTGCTTGTACCGAAAACTTCAAAAGAAATATACCAGGAAGAATTGTTGGAATAACAGTTGATGCACATGGCAACAAGGCATATCGTTTAGCTCTTCAAATGCGTGAACAACACATTAAGAGAGAAAAAGCAACATCAAACATCTGTACAGCAACAGCTATGGTTGCAATTGTAGCAGGACAATATGCAGCTTGGCACGGCCCTGTTGGAATAAAAGCAATAGCAAATGAGATTCACTCACTTTCAGCTATACTTAATAAGGAAGCAGCTCAATATGGCTTTATTCAAAAAAACAAAGCATTCTTCGACACCCTCCACTTCCAAACTCCAGTTTCAGCAAAACAAGTTTGCGCTAAGGCTGTTGAAAGCGAAATAAACTTTAACTTGATTGACGACAAACATATCTCAATCAGCTTTGACGAGGTAACAACAATTGAACATGTTAATCTAATACTTTCAATTTTTGCTGACCTTGCTTCAAAAAAACACACAGACGTTAAGTTCGTAGCAGAGGTTTCAAAAGGAATTATCCCTCAAAACCTATCACGTAAGAGCGAAATCCTAACACACGAAATATTTAGCAAGTATCATAGCGAAACAGAGATGATGCGATACCTAAAGAAGTTGGAAGTAAAAGACCTTTCTTTAAATAGAGCAATGATTCCACTAGGAAGCTGTACTATGAAACTAAATGCAGCAGCAGAAAT
>DUQY01000323.1 GCA_012837565.1 Bacteroidales bacterium
AAAGTTTGAGCTGAGAAAACTTCGTGAAAGAGAACATATTTTACAAGGTCTTGCGATTGCTGTTGATAATCTTGATGAGGTTATAAAAATTTGTCGTTCATCAAAAAATTTACAGGACGTTAAAGACGTATTAAGTGAGAGATTTAGCTTATCACAGATACAGGCTGAGGCTATTGCTAGAATGCAGTTGTATCAGCTATCTAATATGGAGCGTCAGAAAATTATTGATGAATTAGCTGATATTGAAGCGAAAATAGCAGAACTTGAGGCTATTCTTGCTGATGAAAACAAGGTTTATCAGATTATTATAGAAGAACTTGCTGAAATAAGGCGTAAATTCAATGATGATAGACGCACACAGATTGAAACTGTAAGTGGCGAGGTTGATATTGAAGATTTAATACCTGTTGAGGATTGCGTTGTTACTTATACAAATATTGGTTATATTAAGCGTATGCCAGTTGATGAATATAAAACGCAAAAGAGGGGTGGACGTGGTGTTTCTGGAATGAAACAGCGTGATGAGGATTTTGTTAATGAGATGTTTATTTCCTCAACCCACGATAATGTGTTGTTTATAACTAATAAGGGTATTATGTTCAAGAAGAAATGTTACGAGCTACCTGAGGGCTCAAAGGCATCTAGGGGTGTAAATATTATAAATTTACTACCACTTGGTGAAGATGAAAAGATTGCAGCTATGATTAAAACCACAGATTTTGATGAAGATAAGTATTTAATTATGGTTACAAAGAATGGTAAGATTAAGAGAACTAATTTGTCTAAATACAAGAATGTTAGAAAGAATGGTCTTATCGCAATTGGTCTTGATGAGGGCGATGAAATTGCTGGTGTAAGGCTCACTAAGGGTGATGCAGAGCTAATAGTTGCAACTTATAAAGGTAGAGCTATACGCATTAAGGAGAGCGTTATAAGGGCGTTGTCACGTTCAGCACATGGTGTTCGTGCAATTAAGTTGCGTGAGGGCGATTATGTTGTATCAATGGCTAGGGTGCGTGAGGGAGCAACTGTGCTTACGGTAACGGATAAAGGACAGGGCAGACGTTCCGACCTTGATTCATATAGGGTTCAAGGGCGTGGTGGTTTTGGATTGCTTAACTACAAGACATCTGATGAAAAGGGTTATGTATGTGGGATTAAGGTTATTGATGAAACAGATGATATAATTCTTATTTCAAATGATGGAGTAGTTATAAGGATAAGGGCTTGTGATATTAGGGTTATGAGCAGATATGCAACGGGTGTTAAGGTTATGCGAATTAATGGTGAGGATAACAGGGTAGTTGCATTTACTAGAGCTGAACATGATGATGATGAGGAAATAGCAACTATTGAAGAGCCGACTGAAGAAGAATTAAAGGCTGAAGCTGATAGTGCATTGCTTGAGGAACAGGGTGAAAAGGACGAAGAAGAAGTTGTTGAAACAGATGATGAAGATGAAGAAATAGTAGAAGAATAAATTAAAACGCTGTATGGAGTTATCCATACAGCGATTTTTTATACTTGTAACTGAACCTGTGGTAA
>DUQY01000053.1 GCA_012837565.1 Bacteroidales bacterium
ATATCCTCGTTAATATCCTCATCAAGCCCGCTTAAACTTTGAACTTCTTCAGCTAATACCGCATATTCCCCTACATATAGCATCTTCTGCAACAACTTACTTGCCCCCAACACGCCATGGGCCTTTTGTAGCTCTGCATTTTGTAAGTCTGGAAATACTACTGCACTTGATGTTAGTTCTTGCACGTACCCGGGCCTGTCAAAGGTTTCTACGCCTTTTTTATCTGTTTTTCTAAATTTCTTGACTAGGATTGAGTTTTCCTCCTGTGTTACTGGCCTTATTTTGAATGGTACTGGTTTGCCTTTTTCTACAAACCTTTTTGATACTATAACTTCTTTATCCTCTACCTTAATTGGATTTAGAAATGCATTTAATGAACTCATTATATAATCCTCCTAAAAAATAGGGAGCGCGAGCCCCCTTTATTTATCATCTATAGTTTTGTGGTAAGTCAAAGAAGTCTAATCCTTCTAAGTCATCATAAGTGAAGTCTGTATCTATTGTGATTGGGTCATCCGATTGGTCGTCTAAAGTTGCTACTGGAATAGTTTTTAGTAATACATTTAATAACACTACTTCCTGAGTTCCAATAGTTGATTGACTATCCTCGTTTTTCACTTGTAGCTTCAGACCGCCATACCTACCGTTCTTAATGTAATCTATTGCAAGCCTTAACATGTCACTGTTCATGAAGTACATGGTCATGGAGCCTGTTCCTTCTGCTCCTACAACCTTATGCTGTGTCATTCTATGCCCTAGCATCTTTCTAGCTTGAACATCTAGGTCTAACTGGGCTGTTAAGCTTGATATTTCAAACAGCTCTCTATTTGTCCCGTTGATTGTGATAAATGCCTTACCCTCTTTAGAGGATATAGTATCTGATAATCTTGTATAATTTGACATATTCTATTCCTCCTTATGACAAGTTTACTGAAATGTATATTTTCTCTATAGAATCTACTGGTTGGATAAAGCAACCTATCACAACTGCATCACTATCAACACCAGGTTCTACTGTTACATCTTCCGCTACAAAGTTTTGTATGGCATTAAGTCTTTGAAGCTCATTAAAATATTCGATTAACGTTGCTCTTAGGAGTGATCTACCTTCTGCATTGTTATTAGCTTTGCCAACATAGTTAGATTCGAATATTTCAATAACATCATTATTAACATTATCTATTACTCTAATAACTCTGTTCTTGGTAAATTGCTTGCCCTTCTTAACAGTAATTGATGTAAGCGAGTTAATATCGTACACCGCTGTTACGTTCTGCGCGTTATCGACCTTGAATATAAACTTACCTGCTGTAATAGCATTTTCCATTTCTGTCTTAGTCATTCTTGGGACCACATCAATTGCACCTACATACTTCTGGCCTGTAAGTGATTTATTAATGTTTGCGCCTGCTGTTTGCCCTGCTACCCATGCAGCAGCATCTTTCGCTTCTAATACTGTTTCGTCTGATAACATGATGCCTTGGCCCACGTTTATAATCCCTTCACTGTCCCCTACATAATCTGCAAGTACCGCCTGAATCTTTAAGCCTTCATCTTCTCTCATTGCATCAATCCAGGTAGCAATAGTAAGCTTATTAGCATCATAAGTTGTTCCATCATACGGATAAGTTAATACGTTAAACTTGACTGTCTTGAGCTTAATAAGTGCTTCTTCAATATCTTCTGCTAAATGATCTTCACCTAAGTTGTATAGTAAAGCCGTTTTAGCACCCTTTAAAGCTTCATTTACTAACTCCTTATCCGCTTTAGTTGCTCCTTCTGGATATTCATTCTCTGTAGCTGTTATTCTATATATTTCGCCCTTCGTTCCTACACTAATACCTTTTAATAGCACTACTGTTCCTCTGTCACCCAAGGTAATAGATAAAGGGGCGTTTGTGCTAAAGTTTATATAAGCACCTGGTAAAATCTTGTTTTGTGAAATCCATGATCCTGCCATCTTATCCCTCCGTCGTTTCATTTATTATTGCTGCAGTCATTTTGATATACTCTTCGCGAATAATCTCCGAGTAGTTTATATCAAATATGAAATGCAATACATTATCTGTTATTGTTGCTTGTTTATCCAGTACTCTATAATTTCCAATCAGGTCCATCCCTCTAAACAGTTCTATCTGAACACTTTGACAATCTTCTTTCTTGTCTTTTTTATCGCTAAAATATGCAACATCAAAGGATAATACGCTGTCAAATTTCCTGTTCATTCTTTTGTTGTAGTCCTGGTCTATTAAGTTAATCAAAAAGGAAGGCTTCTTAAATTTCTGGGGAACATCATCAACATAAATTGTGTGCGATGGATATAATTCCAGCAATTTGTTCACTATTTCTTGCCTGATATTACTTATCATGTTTTCTGTTCACCCTTTCAACTTCCTTTTTAAATTCTTTAACTATTGCCTTATCAACCTTACCTACCGCTTTCTCTAGCATGAATTGGCCTTTAACAAAGCCTACTGTTTCTTTTTTATTATTAACTATTCTGTGTCCATAATTTACATGAGGAGCATAATCCATATAGTTGTTTATGGCTTTGCTTACTCCATCCGCAGATTTCTTAACGGGTGTAGAGCGCCAGCTCTTTCTCATGAAGCTAGTAACTACGTTTGTATTAGCCTTAACATCTTTCACACCTATACTGACGGCTTTGGTTAACACCTTTTCATCTATTTCCCTTATATCATCAAACATTGCCTTGAGTTCTTTTCTGAATTGATTGATTGCAATTCGGTTGTGCCTCGCATTATTATTCAAGCTACATCATCCCTTTTAACACTGAACTCCTGATGTGTTGTATATGGAAACCCTTCACCAACTGCAAGAGTAACTTGCCTGCCGTTCCTTTGGGTTATAACAACCTTGTCACCTTCGATTAGGTCAGTTTCTAAGCTGCAAAACAAAGTATACGAGTTAACCATCGTCGGAACCCCTTCTGTGCCTGTATCAACCAATGAGCCCTTGCTGTATTGACACCTAACACCTTCATAGAGTATTTCTTCCTTACTCTTTGTAACACCATTAACCACCCTATCCACCCATCTATAGATATCCATTTTATCCTTCCATAATCTTTCAAGCGGGCTTTTCATTTCCTTGTCCTCCTAAACGATTGGAGGGCCTTCTTGTTAGTTTCGGATAATCCATAGATAGTATCTTTGGATGTTTTATTATCTACGTTGTAGGTGATAGAAGTATCCCCCTCGCTAATAGACCTAATATCAAATACTGATGTAGTTCCGTTTTCTAGCTCATAATTGATGATAGATTGTGTTTTCTTTCTAATAAAAGGCTCTAGTTCGACTGGAAGTTCTTTTAAGTTGCAATAGTTTATCGTTTCCTGGATGATGTCGTTAATAATTAGATCCTTCTCATCACCCGTTACCTTTAGATTAGCTTTCACTAATGTTACTAATTCACTTGTGAGCACATTATTCACCTGCCTAAATAAAAAAGGAGCCGATATTAGTCGGCCCCTTCTATTAATTTGATTAAATCATCTTTTTTTGTTCTGGAATTATACTCTATTCCTCGCTGATCTAACAATTCTTTTAATTTACCGATTGTTAGCTCACTATACTCTGTAGATTCATTTTCTTTGTTTTCTACTGAATTAACTATAAGGTCATCTTCTACCCCAGTAGTTTCCCGATTGCCCAACACGTGTTCCCTTAGCCTTAGTATCCTCTTTTGGCTCCTATCCATGTAGGACCTCCTTATTCTTCCTCGTTTTCAAGCTTAAACATAAACTTAACAATCCTAATTTTCTTAGGCTCATACACTCTAGTCCAGTTAGATGCTGTTTCCAATTCGTCAAGAGATGGGAACTTGCCCTCTACGCTATCTTCTGTAAACTTAATACCTCTTGGATGCAGGATAGATAATCTCCTGTTTACAAGGATATCCTCACCGGCTAAAGATAATCCTTTTCTTACGACTTCTGTTTCTAAAATCTTAGGGTCTTTACCATTACCCCAGCCAATAGCACCTTTGCCAAATAGATATATTACTCCTGCTGTAGTTTCTGGGTCGTAAGGTACTGCATCATCAACGATAACTTGCTTATTTTTATAAGTTTTCATTACCACGTTACCGTCTGAATCTCTAATAGTTTCGATTTCATCTTGTTTAACTAGGTGGTTTTCCACCTCGGAGTGCATCATAACACCAGTTAATAAATCTTTAGCATCTCCCATTAATTGTTGTGCGTCTAAAAACGAATGGGATGTAAGCACTGCTTTTTCTCCATCTTCGCCAGTAACATCATGCACTTTACCCGCCATTGTAGCAGACGCAAATACACCGTCTAGTGTGGATAATAACACACCTTGATATACTCTGTTCCAATAAGCCGCAAACCTATCTGCAATAACTTTCATTGGGTCGTCGCCTGCTAAGTGACCTGCAAGTGCGTTAGCGCCGAAAGACTTAACAAATGCTAATTTTCTAGCAATATCTTGACCGGTTGTTAATTTACCTGGAACACTATCTCCAGTATCGTTCATAATTTCCGCTTCACCGGTCAGATCGTTCCAAAATGGCATATGGATAAGTGTATTTGGGCCACTTGCTAACTCGTCAAACTCCGCATCGTTCTCTGCAATACCACTTGCAATTAGTTCGGATAATTCCATTGTTTGGTTTACTACATAATCTGTAAATACTTCTGGTTGGATTACATCAGCAATCTTAGTTGTTGTGTCTGCGAAAAACTGGATGTTCATTTTCATTGGAGTTCTTAATTCTTCATTCTTCATATTATTACCTCTTTCTATTTACTGTTTTTGAGTTGTTTGGCAAGGGCTGGGTCTTTTCTTATTAGCCTTCCTTGCTCTGTTAAGTTGAAATGTTCTTTGCTCCAAGGATTCTTCACTCCCGGAGGTGTTCCACCAGTATTATTTGGCTCTCTTCCTACTACTGCAGGGGTAAATAGATCCTTATACGCTTCTTTAATACTCGTCAACTGCTCATCTATTCCAAAGATTGTCCCATCTTCTGTTATTGATAGCTTAGCTTTGTCAAACTTGGTTTCTAAAAGGTCTGG
>DUQY01000006.1 GCA_012837565.1 Bacteroidales bacterium
ATCAAAAAGAGCTTGAGATTATTTGGAAGATTAGACTAAGACTTTCTAAAAAGAAGAACATCAACACTTCCTATGCTGCAATTAATGATAAAATTATTGAAGAGAATATTAGTATTGTTTCCCCAGTAGATATGGTTAATTTAGTTACAAAAGTAAGAAACTCAAAGCTTCCTGACCCAAGAGTATTGGGTAATTGCGGGTCTTTTTTCAAGAACCCTATTGTTAACGAAAGTCACTTTGAATTACTTAAAAAAGAATACCCTACAATCCCTTCCTACCCTGCAAAAGATGGAGTTAAACTTGCAGCTGGTTGGCTTATTGAACAATGTGGTTGGAAAGGGAAGAGAATAGGTAATGTTGGGATGCACGACAAGCAAGCCCTTATTATGGTAAATTATGGCAATGCCAAAGGAGAAGAGATACTTAACTTGGCTTACGAAATAGAAAAGTCTGTTAAAAATAAATTTAATGTTGAATTAGAAAAAGAGGTACATATTATTTTATGAGAAAAATTAATGTTGATGAGTTTTGGAATTGGTTTATTTCAAAGAGTGAGTTCTTGATGGATATCGATAACTTAAAAGAAGAAGAATCAGAAAGATTATTAGATGAGTTTAGCGAAGTTCTTGGATCATATTCCGAAGGAATTAGTTTTGATATTGGCGACTTAGGATCAGAGGGGAGAAAGATTGTTTTTTCGGCAGAAGGAGACCAAGATTATTTTGAAAATGTTATAGAACTATGCCAAAGCACTCCCGTTCTTGACTTCTGGGATATCATAGCTTTCAAGCAACCTAAGGGAGGGAAAGTGAAGATAACATTTGAGGGATACAGTTTAAACAGTAGAGATTTATGGTTTATGCCTTTGGAAAACGAAGACGACGATGACTATGATTTAATAGGCTTAAGAGTTGCCCTAAAAGGATATCGCCAAGACGACGAAGACCAATTAATAGCTGTTTATTCTTTAATTGAAGAAATTATAGGAGAATACGATTGCGCAACCCTATTAGGATATTTCGATATTTGCGAACTTCCAGAGAACCCAGAACAAGAAGAGTTTATTCCCTTAACTGAATTACAAGAATATGTCGATTGGCATATTAATTTGATTGAAGGAAGAAACGAAAGAAAAGACAGATAAAAGAGAACAATAAAATTAGACAAAATAAAAGCCACTTGCATACAAACAAGTGGCTTTTTTATTAATTTACAATTTCAATTTAATTCTTAACTACTTTCCGTGAATAAACATTCTTATTGGTTACAACTTTCAAGATATAAACTCCTTTTGGGAAATTTCTAAGACTAATCTTTTGACTATTTGTTTTTACTTTTTCATCATTTAAGAGAAGTTGTCCACTAATATTACAAAGGAAATAAGAGTTTATTTGCTCTCCTTTTGTTCTTATATATACTTCGTCTTTGGTTGGGTTGGGGTAAACTAGGATTTCATTTCCTTTTTGAATTGAAATATCGTTTAATGATTGTGGCTCTTGGTCATTTAATGTGTCTCCTCCCTCAAAAGGAATTATAAAAGAAGGGTCGTTAAATTTTACAATATA
>DUQY01000054.1 GCA_012837565.1 Bacteroidales bacterium
ATTCCTCACGGATAATATCAATTGAATTAGTTACTGCATCTTGATCTAAGAGCAAGCCACCCAAAACAGCCTCTTCAAGGTCAAGTGCCTGAGGTGGTATCTTGCCATTTAAGCTAAAGGCCTGGTCGGCGGTAAGACGAGTAGTTTTTGATTTAAATGCATTTTCTTTCTTTTCCATAGACTGCAAAGATAAAACAAATAAAAAAAGAAAGCAATTTCAACCCAAAAGAATAAATAAAATTATTAACTTTGCATGCTAAACTATTTGATTTCTAAATCATATTATATTTTATGAAAAGCTATCTTAAGAAAAATAATAACTGGCTCTATGTTTCAGGAATTACCCTCTATGTATTAGGAATTATTCTTAGTACAATATTTGATAAGGATGTAAGTATGGAGGACAATCCAATAATTGGAATGATTTCGCAGATGAATGGGTGGATAATGCTTATATATATTGCGGTAATTGCACCTATATTGGAAGAAATCTCCTTTCGCTCTTGGACAGTGAATAAGAAATGGACAAAATACTTAAGTTTGATTCTCTCCTCCATATTTTTACTTTTAGCCAATCCATATATTGGAGGTATTTATTTTCTATCCTTCTTAGCTGTAATTGTATTTTTAAAGAATAAACCAAAGCCAACCCTAATAAGTCTTATTCTAATAACAACCATAGGTTTTACTCTAGCACATATTGGAAATTTTGAAAGAGATATATTCCTGATTTCCACACCTGTGTATATTGGTATAACCTTTGTATTTACTTATATTGCACTAAGATTCAAACTAAGATATTCAATGATAGCACACGGCATTTATAATTTCAGTCTAATGCTAATTGGTGGTTTTATTATTCCTTTTGGAGATACAATTACTTTAGATGAAGGAAACTATAAGGGGAGTCTTAGACCAGTTTCAGGACTTGTGAGCACTGATGGAGTAAGTACTTATGGTGGTTATTCTGCTAATATTCAAAAGAAATTCTTACCCGAAATTATATCTATGTTAGAATCGGATAACGATTACCAAATAAAGACCTATCCTAAGGGATATTCCTTCTACAGCTTAGATGTAAAGACTAAGGACTCCCTTAACCTTATAGATATTAATGCTCTAAGTAAAGAAATCATTAGAAAAACCAATATAAAATTAGACACTATTTATGAAACAAGAGATGTGCTTTTTGTGGAGATAGAGGATGTGGAGAAGATTAAAAGAGAGGTAAAAGAAAAGATGAAGGTTGATGAATTTCCACAAAGTCTTTCTGGGATAATAAAGAGAATATCACGCTTTTATGATCAAACAATAATAATGCCAGAAGAATATAAGAACGTAATGGTTGATTACAAAAAAGAATTCTCTACCCTATCGAGTAATGAAAGCTTTGAAGATATTTCAAAGAGACTATATAAGGAATATGGAATTACTCTAAGACCTAAGAAGAGTAAGGTAAAAATTATTAGAATTATTGAGGAGATAAAATAGATCCTTATTTCATTTTCATAGATCGCTGTTTTATTTTTTTAAAACGGCGTTTCAGTAAATTATTACGGCGTTTTATTTTCTTAGATCGCCGTTTTATTTTTAGTAACTTTTGGGCATAAAAAAAAGAAAGAGTATTTAATCGCTTCTAAGCTTCGCCTTTGCCTTTGCTATAACTAAATACTCTTTCTCGTTTCTAAAATATAAAAAATGAAATCATGAATTTTAACCGTGTTTTTCATCTTTCTACAACTTCTATAGATAAGCGAAGGTTTTATTCATTCTTTCTGTAGCAAATATACATAATAAAACATGCTTTGTCAAGTGTTTTGACAAAAAAAATGAATATATTTTTATAATATACTGAATTAAAGGGATTTAATTTTAGCTGTTTTTGCTATTTTTCTATGCAAAGAGAAAGAAAAAGGCTTTTCTCTTCTAAAAAATGACATTGAATCTCTACCACTTTTGAAGAATTGTGAATTTGTGGAGGGTTTGTGAGGGGGTTTATTTCGAATACATTGAAACTATTGGCTATTCCTGTGCCTGTACATTTAACATAGGCTTCTTTTATTGTCCAAATTTTGGTAAAGATAATATCTTGCTGATCTTCATCCTTTGTTTCCTCCATCAGTTCTATTTCTTTTGGATGAAAGAACCTATTAACTACTGCTTTATTATATTTCCTTGTTTTTTCAATATCTATTCCTACTGGCTTACCACTTATTGCTATTGCTATAAATTCTTTGGTGTGAGATATGGAAAAATGTAAGTTTTCATTAAAAAGAAAGAAGGGCTTTCCTTCGACAGTTTTTTCAATTTTGCTGTCGAATTCAAAGCCCTTCTCTTCTATTTTTTGGATTAGTAATTGTTTTGCCCAAGCTGAAATTTGTTTTGGGGTTGATAAGGTTTTATCATCTCCGAACATTTCTCTTGCTTTATCTGTATGCCAAACAAAAAACTCCAATTTTATAGGTTTATTCGTTAATTCCAAGTAGTTCTACTTCAAACTTTAATGTGCTTCCTGCTGGAATTGTTCCAACTGGTGAGTCACCATAAGCAAGGTCTGCTGGAATAAAGAATGTGTATTTTGATCCTATACTCATTAGTTGTACTCCCTCTGTCCAACCTGGGATAACTTGATTTAATGGGAATGATATTGGTTCTTGTCTTTCAACTGATGAATCAAATACCTCTCCATTCAATAAACTTCCATGATAATGTACTTTTACAGTATCGCTTGCTTTTGGTTTATCACCCTCTGCTTGTTTATCTACTTTATATTGTAGTCCGCTTTCTGTCTCAACAATTCCTTCTTTTTCAAGGTTTGCTTTCATAAACGCTGCTCCCTCTTCTCTTGCCTGTAGTCCTAATTGTTGCATTTGAGCTTGTTTCTTTATTTGCATTTCTTGTTGCCAAGCAGTCATTACAGTGTTTTTTTCTTCCTCAGTTATAAGAGTTTGCTTCTCTCCATTAGCTGCTTTTCTAAGAGCTTCAATCATTACTTCTATATCTAAGTCGTAACCCTCTCTTATAAAGCTATTGCCAATATCTTCTCCAATTATGTAGCTTACTTTAGCTTTGTCTGTTTTTAATTCCATTTGTTTTTTCGTTTTAGTTTGTTTGTATTGTGTTTTAAAAAATATGTTATTTGATTATTGTTAGTTCATCAATTAGGTTTTTGGCTCCTGCAAACTTGTCTATGATAAATAGAACGTAGCGTGCATCAACATTTATTGTTCTTTGGAACTCTGGTTCAAATGCTATGTCACCACTCATTGCTTCCCAGTTACCGTCAAACGCAAGACCTATTAAGTGACCTTCTGCATTTAAGATTGGTGAACCTGAGTTTCCTCCTGTGATATCATTATCTGATAAAAAACAAGTTATTATTTCTCCTTTTTCATTAGCATATTGTCCATAGTCTTTTTTCAAGTATAGTTCTTTTAGCTTTGCTGGCACTTGAAACTCACTTGAACTTGGATCTTCTTTTTCCATAACTCCTGCAAGGGTTGTTATATAGTCATAGTGAATTCCGTCTGCTGGATAATAATCCAATACTCTTCCATAAGTCATTCTCATTGTAAAGTTTGCATCTGGGTATTGAACTAAGCTAGGATCCATTTCTCTTAGTGCCGCAACAAAACGTACTCTTGCACTAGATAGTTTTTCTTCTGCCTTCATTAAGTTTTCCTCTCCTGCCCCAAGGTATGCATAAGCAGTTAGTGCAGATTGTGCAATTAAGTCTTTTCCAAGCTTCTTAGGATTTGGCTTTTTCATAAACTTATCGTAGTTGGTTTGGTTTGCAAATACTGATTCTTTGAAAGCTTTATCTGCAAAAGCATCTACATTTCCTTTAAATTTGTTTTCTAAGGTTTTACTTATGTAGTTGTTCTTATCTATATTAGAAAACATTGTTATTAATGACTTAAAGAGTTCCTTTTCTGTTTCTTGGTCGTAGGTTTCAAAATGTGCATCTCCTCTTTTCTTCAACATAGTAATTATCTTGTCGTAGTTAGGATTCTTCTTATCTAATGTCATTAGGGACATAGTGTTTTGGAATGCTACTAATGCACGTTTGTTAGACATAAGTCCTAAGTTAGCATACCATGAGTATTTTGTACCATTTGCATTTGCTATTTCTTTATTTGCCTCTTCAAGATCTTTAACAACTGAACCATATTTTTCAAATCGTGATTTATCCTCTAATATCCATTTTGTCAATCTATCTTCAATTGCCTTTTTCTTTCCAAAGATATCTAATTTCTTCAATCCTCTTAACTCCCCTTTTTTGTTTTTCCAAAGGTTCATATAACCTGCATAGTCGGAAGCATAGATTAAATTTATTCTATTATCCTTTTCCATCATCTTGTTCATTGTTGGTAGCATATATTCGCCTGCTCTAACAATTGATGGGTTAACTATATTAACTGTGTTTGCAACTTCACCTGAGGTCATATATCTTTCTGTTGAGCCAGGAAATCCCCAAATCATTGCAAAGTCATCTTTCTTAACTCCTTTAATACTTATTGGTAGGAAGTGTTTTGGTTTATATGGTTGGTTTTCTTTTGAGAACTTAGATGGCTTGTTTTCGCTATTAGCATATACTCTAAAAATAGAAAAGTCTCCTGTGTGACGTGGCCACATCCAGTTATCGGTATCTCCGCCGAACTTACCTATTGATTGTGGAGGTGCTCCTACCAAACGAATATCGGTGAAAACTTCATATACAAACATATAATATTCTGCTGATTCAAAGAATGGTTTAATTTCAACTTTATATTGTCCGTTTTCTGAGTTTTTTTCTATTAATTTATTTATGCGAACTTCAATCGAATCTTCTATTTTAGACTTATCAATCTTGTTTACAAAATCACCTAAGACTTGTTTTGATACGTCTTCCATTCTAACAAGAAAGGATACTGTCATATTGGGAATAGGAAGTTCTTCTACCATATTATATGCCCAAAATCCATTATTTAAGTAATCATGCTCTACTGTTGATTGTCCAACAATTGCATCATAACCACAGTGGTGATTGGTGAATAGAAGTCCTTTTTCTGATACTATTTCTCCCGTACAACCATTCCCGAATTGAACAATTGCATCCTTAAGACTTGAATTATTTATGCTATACAACTCCTCTGCTGTTAGCTTTAATCCCATCTTTTTCATTGTAGCATGGTTCAAATTCTTAAAGAACATAGGTAGCCACATACCCTCGTCAGGTCTTGGAGTTGGTTTTGCAAAACCTACGCTTGCCATTAGAATTAATGATAAGGTTACTAAGGTAATTTTCTTCATTTTTATTTGTTTTTAGTTTATATATTTGATTAATGAATATTTATCTTTCCTAAATACTATTTGTGCAACTTCTTGAATTTCTTCAGCAGTAATTTTCTCTATTTCTTGGTTTGTTGTCTTTAGGGTATCAATCCTATTATAGTTTAAAATTGATTTCCCCATTGACAATACTTCATTTTGATTGCTTTCGTATTGTATTGCCAATTGTCCAGTCAATTGTTGTTTTGCGTGTTTAAGAGTTAGCGGTTTAATTTTGTTATTGCAATAGTATTCTAACTCATTTTCAATAAGATTTATTGTTTTATTGATATATTTTTCATCTGTGGCTGCATAGACTGTAAATAGACCAACATCGGAGTACGCAGTGTAATTTGATTCTAGGGCGTATGTGAAGCCATATTTCTCTCTAATTTTCATATTTAAACGAGAATTCATTGCTGGTCCACCTATAATATTATTAAGTAAAGAAAATGCTAACTTATGCTTATTCTTATAACTGAATGCAGTATTTCCTAAAACAACATGTGCTTGGTAAGTGTCACGAGATATGATTTTTGTTTTAGGTTTATAGTTTTTAAAAGGAGTTCTTATTATTTCTTTATTATCTTTCTCTACTTGACCAAAGTGTTTTTCGCATTTCTCAACCCATTTATCAAAATCTATAGCTCCAATTGTTGATATTACAATTGAGTTTGGCGAATAGGTTCTATTTACAAAGTTTTTTATTTGTTCAGTTGAAAAGTTCATTACTTGGCTTGGTGTTCCTAATATATAACGTCCTAATCCGTGATTCCCAAATACTAGTTTTTCAAAGTCATCAAAGATTAACTCAGAGGGATTATCCTCATAGGAGTTGATTTCGTCTATAACTACTATCTTTTCTTTATCTATTTCTTTTTGAGGAAAAACAGAATGAAAGACTATATCTGCAAACAGTTCTAAAACTCTATCGTGGTAGTTATTAAGAAAACTAGCATATATACAGGTTTCTTCCTTTGTTGTAAAAGCATTTAATTCTCCTCCTACCCCATCTATCCTATTTAATATATGTACGCTTTTTCTTTTTTCTGTTCCTTTGAATATAGAATGCTCAATAAAATGTGCTAGTCCATATTCATTAGGTTGCTCATCTCTTGAACCTACATTAATAACAATTGCTGTATGTGCAATTGGTGAGTAGGTCGAACGGTGGATAAGTCTAATTCCATTTGATAGTTTGTGTTGACGATATGCTAGTTCTGATTCTAATTGCACAAGTTTCTTTTTCTAATTAGTAATTTTTAGTAAGATAAGAATCTACTAACGTGATATTATGTAAAAACCTGAAGAACCATGCTTTTTCACTATGGTGTTCATAAATGAATTTGCCTCACTCATCGTTCTTCTTGAACCATAGCTAACATAATATTTTGTTTTCTCATCTTGTGACTTAGATACTATATAACTGTCATATCCTAAACTTCTTGCTTTTCTTGCTGCTTGCTGTGCGTTTGTTAGATTTTCGAATGTTCCACCTACAACATCAAAACCAAGTCGTGAAACTGGTTGCATAGTTACTGGCTTAGAATAATCTATCTCTGCTGTTGGTTTTGGTGGATTATCTTTTTCCCCGGTTGGTTTTAAAGGTTTTGGTTTAGCAACTACTTCCTTTTTTGGTTGAGTTGGCTTCTTTGTAGCTTGCACCTCTGCTTTAGTTTCATCAACAGGAGTTATTTCTGAGCTAAGTTCTTCTTCAATTGGAGTTTCTTCAACTTGAGTGGTTGGAGTTTGAACAGGAATAACAATTGTTTTTTTGACCTCTTCACATTTTGGAGTAATATAATTATTCAGCTTTTCTGTTAATGGATCAAGCTGTTTTATATTTTTTGTCCAACACATATAATGAGCAAGAACCATAAATCCTGATGCTAAGAGTGCAAAAAGAACAAGTGATGAGAGAATTAGCCATATAAGCTTATTTCTCTTCCTTCTTTCCTTTCGTTCTTTTTTCTCAGATTTTCTTCTTCTTTTAAAGTTCTTCCTAAACCTCTTGCTGTTTCTATAATTAAACGCATCACTATCGTTAGTGTCAATACCCTCGTTTTCTCCTAGCTCTTCTTCCTTATCCTCTTTTATTTTATCTAATCTTTCTTGAACTTCTTTTTGAGCATCTTCCATTTTTGCTTCATCTCTTTCAAGTTTTTCTCTTTGCTCAAAAACAATATCTTTAGTCTTTTCTTGTTCTAAGATTATCGAATCCTCATTCTTCTCTTGAATATCGGATTGATCTGATAGAGGTCTTTCTTCTCCCAAAGTGTTAATTGAGCTTTGATCTTGGTTTGTCTCTTTTTCAGAATAAGAAGTGCCAACCAGAATAGTCTGCAATGGTTTTTCCTCTATTTCAGTTTTTCTTTCTACAGATAATTCTGGTAAAGGTTCTTTGGTAACTATTGGTTTGATATTATCTTCTTGGTCGAATGTTTTAACAGACTTGATTGTTGAAAAAGCAAATGCACTATCCAGTAAATTAAGTCCTGGAGTTGGAGTAAAAATATAACCTGAACTTAATCCTTTCGACAAAACACCTATTTCACCTAATTTGCAAGAATTTAATTTTTCAATTTTCTCCTTAATGCTATCAGAATATTGCTTAATCCATTTCAATGATGTTTCAAGAGAGATAAATTCTTTCTTCGATAGTTCTTCAACAAAACCCAAGTCATTATTTATTTCATTTGTAAATGTAATAATTCGGCTTGGAGGTGTTAAAGTATTTGTAATAGGACTAATGGATGCAGGTGTGTATTCAACTCTGAAACTACCAATTCCCGTTAATTCCGCTCTATCATTCTTCTTTAAATACTCTAATAGATTTGCTGAAACATTCATATTATTATCTTTTTTAATTATTTATATCTATATTTTTGCCTAAACTATATGTAAGATTATATATTACGTTTATTTTTCAATTGCGTTTCAAATAATTTAGTAATAATTTCATATATTCTCTTAATTGCCTAAATCTTCCCTTTAAAAAGTTTATTATTTACTTTTTCTAAATCCTCTGGAGTATCTACTCCTATGCTTTCAAATTCAGTTTCTGATATCTTAATTTTATACCCCTCCTCTAACCATCTTAGCTGTTCTAAGGATTCCATTTTCTCAAGTCTTGATGGGTATAGGCCAACCAACTGCTTTAAAACACTAGACCTATAAGCATATAATCCAATATGTTTAAAGTAATGTCCCTTAGCAATAGAATACTCAAGGGTTTCGTCCCTACTAAAAGGAATAATAGATCTGGAAAAATAAAGTGCATTATGATTATAATCAAACACAACCTTCACAACATTAGGAGATAAAAGGGTTTCTTCGTCCTCAATCATTTTACAAAGAGTTGATATTTGAGTTTGAGGGTCTTCAAATGGAATAAGAGCAGAGTGAAGCTGTTCTTTCTTAATTAATGGTTCATCACCTTGAATATTAACCACAATATCATACTCCCCTTCTGTTTGTTCAATAATTCTTAGTGCCTCCTCCACTCTTTCAGTTCCGCAACTATGACCATCATCAGTCATAATGGCTTGGTAACCATAAGAGTTTACAACATCAAAAATTTTACGACTATCAGTTGCAACCACAACCTTATCAAACAGTCCACTTTCAAGAACTCTTTTACATACACAAACAACCATTTCCATACCTCCAATTTTGGCTAATGGCTTAGCAGGGAAACGAGTTGAAGCATACCTAGAGGGAATAACCCCTAATATTCTTTTATTAGAATAACCCATTTATTTCAGCATTTATTTTATCAATAATAAGTCCCAAATCAGATTTATTGGCTGAGAAATCAATATTATCAATATCAATTATAAGTAGTTTCCCTTCTTTATACTCCTTTATCCACCTACCATATCTTTCATTCAGAGAAGTTATATAGTCTAACCTAATTGAGTTTTCATACTCTCTTCCTCTTTTCTGAATATTATTAATAAGAGTTGGAACAGATGATTTTAGATATATTAGA
The DNA here is from genome assembly GCA_012837565.1 of Bacteroidales bacterium. Taxonomy (GTDB): domain Bacteria; phylum Bacteroidota; class Bacteroidia; order Bacteroidales; family P3; genus UBA10566. The sequence goes on from DUQY01000054.1 coordinate 9,302, forward strand.
AGTTCTGGCGGCTTAATAAACGAATTAACTAACTCAAATAAATCAAGATAAGTCTCATAATCCTTGGTTGCCATAAGTCCCATTGCGTGAAGGTTTGGAGCAAATATATAAGCATCTTCATAAAGAGTCCTATCTTGTATAATATTCTTGTATTCTTTTCTATGTTCAATCAAACTACGAAAACGTTTATTGAGGAAATAAATCTGCAAATTAAAACTCCACCTACGCATATCATCATAAAAATTAGCTAGATACGGATTATCGTCCACCTGTTCAAACATTGGATTCCACTTAAACTGTTTAGCCAAAAGCTCAGTCAAAGTCGTCTTTCCGCTACCTATATTTCCGGCAATAGCAACATGCATAATATTTCATTTTACATTTAATCAACTTACAAAGATAGAAAAAATAATTTAGTATCCGTACACTCTGAAAAAAATTTATACATTTGCAAACTGAAACACAATATAAAATCAATAATAATGGGCTTAGAGAAAATTGTTAACTATAAGATGATTAAGTCAGAAGACCTAAATCACCATGGCACCCTATTCGCAGGAAGATGTTCAGAATGGTTTGTAGAATCAGCCTTTATTGGAGCAGCAAGCAAATTAGACCCCAAGCATACCGTATGCTTAAAAATACATGGTCTAGAATTCCTACACCCAATGCACTTAGGCAAAATACTAGGATTCGAAAGCAGAATAGTACACGCAGGCAAATCAACCATAACCGTCTACACCCAAGTACACGAAATCAAATCAAACCATGTAAAATGCTTAGATGGATTTATAACCTTCTGTAATGTTGACCAAAACTCCAAGGCCACCCCACATAATATCACCCTAAACCCAGAGACAGAAGAAGAAAAAGAACTAACTATTAAAGCAGCAGAGCTACTAAAAAGAAGGAACTAAAAACAAGCACACTATTTTTGTATTTAATATTACAGTACCTTGTAGGGGTAGGCCTTGCGTCTACCCTCACAATGTTTGGTTTTAACCCTTCCTTTGCTAGTATCAGATTCAAACCCCAGTTCTCCCCCATTTCATTTCCTCACCCTTTTCATCATATTTTTTTCTTTTAGCAGTAATACTTTTTATTCCAATCCTATACACATTCGTCCTGTCCAAACCCGCCCTAATAGCAGTATCGAAATATTTCATCTTGGTGGGAGTATATTTTTGACAAATCACCCTCATAGCAGCAATTTTCTCATCTCTATCTTCAACCCTTTCAACCACACCCTCCACTATTGCCGATTCAAATTC
>DUQY01000055.1 GCA_012837565.1 Bacteroidales bacterium
GGCTGAGACAGTGCCCAGATCGTTACACCATTCGTGCAGGTCGGAACTTACCCGACAAGGAATTTCGCTACCTTAGGACCGTTATAGTTACGGCCGCCGTTTACTGGGGCTTCAATTCAATGCTTCTCCTTACGGATGACATCTCCTCTTAACCTTCCAGCACCGGGCAGGTGTCAGGCCTTATACTTCATCTTACGATTTTGCAAAGCCATGTGTTTTTGCTAAACAGTCGCCAGGGCCATTTCTCTGCGCCCTACTTGCGTAGGGGTCCTTTTTCCCAAAGTTACAGGACTAATTTGCCTAGTTCCTTAGCCACGGATCACTCGAGCACCTTAGGATTCTCTCCTCGACTACCTGTGTCGGTTTGCGGTACGGGTAACTAATATCTAAGTTTAGAACCTTTTCTTGGAAGTTTGATTACCTACACTATCCAATTGGCCGTAGCCTCTTGGTACTATCAGGTTCGACATTCTTAGCGGATTTGCCTACCAAAAATATATCTACACCCTTTAACGTACTATTCCGTCAGTACGCGGTAGTGTCACTACTCCGTCAGTCCATCACAATATTAGTTAGTATCGGAATATTTACCGATTGTCCATCCACTTCCTCCTTTCGGATTCGCGTTAGGTCCCGACTAACCCTGATCCGATTATCGTTGATCAGGAAACCTTAGTCTTACGGTGTGCGGGTTTCTCACCCGCATTATCGTTACTTATGCCTACATTTGCTTTTCTATACACTCCAATATGGCTCACGCCTTTATCTTCTACGTAGTATAGAATGCTCCCCTACCGATCTATATTTCTATATATCCCATGGCTTCGGTAGTATGCTTATGCCCGTTTATTATCCATGCACGATCGCTCGACTAGTGAGCTGTTACGCACTCTTTAAATGAGTGGCTGCTTCCAAGCCAACATCCTAGCTGTCTCTGCAATCATACCGCGTTATTTCAACTTAGCATACATTCCGGGACCTTAGCCGATGGTCCGGGTTCTTTCCCTCTCGGCTATGGACTTAGCACCCATAGCCTTTCTCCAGGACTTAACTTTATAGCATTCGGAGTTTGTCAGGAATTGGTAGGCGGTGAAGCCCCCGCATCCTATCAGTATCTCTACCTCTATAAAGAAACATCCCAGGTAGCTCCTAAAAGCTTTTCGGGGAGTACGAGCTATCTCTCAGTTTGATTAGCCTTTCACCCCTACCCTCAAGTCATCCCAAGATTTTTCAACATCAACGGGTTCGGTCCTCCATTCTGTGTTACCAGAACTTCAACCTGCTCAAGGGTAGATCACAAAGTTTCGCGTCTACTCCCACTAACTAAACGCCCTATTCAGACTCGCTTTCGCTCCGGTTCCAATCCTTAAAATCTTAACCTTGCTAGTGAGAAGTAACTCGTAGGCTCATTATGCAAAAGGCACGCCGTCACGGATCAAGTCCGCTCCGACCGCTTGTAAGCGCACGGTTTCAGGTTCTATTTCACTCCGTTATTCACGGTTCTTTTCACCTTTCCTTCACAGTACTGGTTCACTATCGGTCTCTCAGTAGTATTTAGCCTTGGCAGATGGTGCTGCCAGATTCAAACAGGATTTCTCCGGTCCCGTCCTACTCAGGATACTGCTATGTAATAAACCATTTTATTATACGGGACTATCACCCCCTACGGTTAACCTTTCCAGGTTATTCTAATAATAGTTTATAGTCATTTGTCGCAGTCCTACAACCCCAAATATGCCGTAACATAATTGGTTTGGGCTCTTCCGCGTTCGCTCGCCACTACTTGCGGAATCATTATTATTTTCTACTCCTATGGGTACTTAGATGTTTCAGTTCCCCACGTTCGCCCCACAATTAAGTGGTAATACATCTTCAATGTACTGGGTTGCCCCATTCGGATATCTACGGATCAAATCGTATTTGCCAATCCCCGTAGCTTTTCGCAGCTTGTCACGTCCTTCATCGCCTCTGAGAGCCACAGGCATCCCCCGTACGCTCTAATTCTCTTTCTCTCGTTTTCTATTCTTGTATGTCCTTTATGTCAAAGATCTATTCGCTTGCCAACATTTTGGCTCGCTTCTTGATGACTTATCGTTATAAAGCAATAAGTCAATTATCATTTAAAAATTATTGTCTATGCAACTGGGCTTATAGATACGTAAGATTTATCGTCTTTACGTTTTCTAAATACAACAACTCCATCAACTAATGCAAATAATGTGTGGTCTTTTCCAATTCCTACATTATCTCCAGGGTTGTGTACTGTACCTCTTTGGCGTACTATGATGTTTCCAGCTATGCAAGCTTGTCCACCAAATATCTTAACACCTAAACGTTTACTTTGCGATTCGCGTCCGTTATTCGAACTACCGACACCTTTCTTGTGAGCCATAATCTATGTTATTTACTTGTTAATGTACTATTAAAATCTTTTATTACAAAATTTCTGTTACTTGAATTTGTGATAAATATTGACGATGACCATTCATTTTTTGGTAACCTTTTCTTCTTTTCTTTTTGAAAACAAGAACTTTGTCCCCTTTTAAATGTTTTAATACAGTTGCTTTAACTGAAGCCCCGTCAATTTTAGGAGCGCCAATGGTTATATCCCCATCAGAGTCCTTTAGCATCACGGTGTCAAAACTTAATTGTGCTCCTTCTTCTGCTTGAAGACGATGAACAAAAAGTTTTTGATCTTTTTGAACCTTGAATTGCTGTCCTGCGATTTCTACTATTGCGTACATCTCTTGTATTTTTGTTTTTTCCCTCTTAATTGGGGGTGCAAAGATACTAAGTTTTTATTCATTACCAAAAATAGCTAGCAAAAAATTCACTTCTTTGCCTACAAACAAGCCGTTCTACTTCTTAATTATCACAATAAATTGTTGATATGAAATAAATTAAATAAAGATAGATTCTTGTTAGATTTATTTATTAAAATGGTGGTTTGTTTTCTTGGGAAGGTAGTTTATTAGATTAAATAGATAGAAAAATGAATTAAAGATCTAGAATTCTAAATCAAAGAGACAGAAAAATAAAATAAAGAATGAAAATTATAAGATTGATATTATGTTATATGAAAGAATATAATTTATTATCTTTGCTGAAATTATATCATAAGGATGAGAGATAAAGTTTTTTTTTCTAAAATATTTAAGAAGTTAGAGTTGATAGGAGTAGCAATTACTGTTCTTTTGTTTCTTTCGTTATTACTTATTGAATCAAGGAATCATTCAAGTGATAGAATTGCAAATAGGGTTCAATTAGAAGTTAATAAGGAATACAATAATATCAAATCAGATGGAGATAAATTCCTATATTATAAGAATCATCTTGTGTCGTGGTCAAATAATGACATTCCTCTTCCTAGTGTTTATTCTAATAGCCTCGACAATAATGTTATTAAACTATCAAATGGCTATTACTTATTGAAAAATGAAATGAAGGGAGATTCAACTATTGTGTATGCTTCATTATTAAAGAAGGAATATTCAGTAAATAACAACTACTTAAGTGATAGTTTCAATGCCAAATTCAATTTAAAAGGAAAGGAAGGCATTAAACTATCTAACCATAAGACTAATTATAGTTTATCCCTAAATAATAAGGTCTTTGCCTATTTAGACTTTTCAAACTACTCTCCAGAATCAAATTCATTTATTAGCTATATCTTATCTATACTCTATTTTATTATTATATTCTTTATTTCTAAGTTTCTTTCTGTCCTATTGATGAAGAGGGTTCGTCTTAATAACTTCATTAAGCTTATTCTTTTGTTTCTTTTGTTTTCTATACTATATATAGGACTTCATTATATTGAATTATCAAGTCAGTTTTATAATTCAGTTTTCTTTTCAGCTATTAATAATTTAAACTTTTTTGTTCTTAGTGTGGGAGAGGTGTTTTTGTTGCAAATACTAGTTCTTGTTTTTGTTTCAAGTATAAAAATAAGCCAATTAAATCGGAGAATGAATTATTTGTTAATGGTATTGATAATTCCTATCTCTTGGATTTATTTCTATTTAATTGATTTCCTTCTTAAAGCCTATCAAAACATCATTTCCTTAGCAGATATTATTAAGCTCGATATTCCTGTTTTCCTTTTACTTCTTCAAATAATGCTAGTGAATTATACATTATATTTGTTTGTAAAAAGAATTTCTTTTGAAAGAGAAATTAAAACAAGATTAGGTAAGCTAGATTATTTATTCTTATTGATTATTGCCATCCTTTCTTGCGGAGTCTTATTTAATAGTCTTTCTCTTCTTTCATTGTTTATTGTGGGAACATCATTCTATATCCTATTAATATCTATTAAGAACGAAGTAAGTACAAAGAAAAAACTATCATCAATTCTTTATATAATATTGCTTCTTGTTATGTTTTCTATAATAAATGGGATTATTATTTATAACCATAACTATCAAAAAGAAAGACTTTACATTGAAGAGGCGTTAAAGAATATTTCAAAAAATGACGATAAAGGGGCTGAAGTTTTACTGCTTGAAATTGAGAAATCCATATTAAAGGATAGCCTTTTTAACTCAAAGCTACTAGAGGAGACAAATGAAAAGTTTGAAACTTATATCACAAAGACTTATCTCAAAGAGATAAACAAAACCTATAGCACAGAAATATTAATATGTTATGCTGATGAGCTATTGCTTATTCATCCAATAGGCAAGCCAATAAAAAGTAAAGATTATATTGATTCACGACTTGCAAATTCAATTAATGTAGGAAAGAGTAAATCTATTTTCAGGGAGAACAAAGGTTTGACAGAAAAGGTTTACTTGGCTTACTTCGAAACAAAACAAGGTCAGAAAACAAAGATTCTTTTTATTGATTGTGTAAAAAAGAAGGCATCAAAGGAGATGGGCTATCCTGACTTGCTAATTAATGAAGAGGCAAAGGAAGATGAACGAAGGGAAGACTTAAGTCATTATGGAGTCTATAAGTATAATAGGTTAGTTATTCAAGTTGGCAATTACAACTACCCATCAACCCTCAATCGAAAAACTAATTCTTGGTATGATTCAAATGGATTTTCTCACTATTCAATTAAAAACGAGAAGAGCAATACTGTTTGGATAGCAAGTATAAAAGAAGAAACCCTTTCCGACAAGTTATCCTTACCCTCTTATCTCTTCCTTATTTCTTCCATAGTATTACTAATATTTCAGGCAATTGTAAATCCAAAAAGATTTCTTTCATTTAAGAATATAACCCTAAGCAATAGTTTGCAGATAACACTTATTGGTATTTTTCTAATCTCCTTTATTGTTTTTGGAAGTATGTCTGTGAAATACTTTAATAAATTAACCGACAATACAAATAAAGATATATTAATTGAAAAGACACAGTCTATATGCTATTCACTAGAGAACTTCTTCGAAGACAATAATATTCAACAAGATGATATATACTATGAGTTAATAGATCTTTCGAATACATTTCTAACAGACATTAATATATTTGACAAGAACGGTTTCTTACTAAACACATCTCGTCCAAAGGTTTTCTCACAAGGAATTATTAGTAAATTTATTAACCCTTATGCTTTCAATAAGCTTAGCATTAACTCTGCTCCATTAGTTTATCAGGAAGAAAGAATAGGCAATAGAGATTATAGCGCATCCTATATGCCAATTGAAACAGAAAACGGAACGATAGGTTATTTGCATATCCCATACATCATTCAGCAAAAGAAAATTGAAGACAAAATTCTTGAATTTGTTTCGGCATATATTAATGTATATATACTTTGGATAACCTTGGCCTTAATTATATCAATACTTCTTTCTAATTTTATCACTAGGCCATTAAGACAATTGCAAGAAAGATTAAAAGGAGTTAAGTTAGGGCAAAGAAATGAAAAAATTCAGTGGTCAAGGCAAGATGAATTGGGTAATTTGATTTTATCCTATAATTCTATGGTTGACAAATTGGAAGAGAGTACTCTATTATTGAAAAAAGAAGAAAGAGAAGGAGCTTGGAGAGAGATGGCAAAACAAGTAGCTCACGATATAAAGAATCCTCTAACCCCAATGAAACTTTCAATACAACAACTTCAAAGGCTACAAAATACCGATATAGTTAAGTTCCATGAACGCTTTCAAGAGCTTACGCCAGCCCTAATAGAACAAATAAATGTCCTTGCTCAAATTGCCTCAGAGTTTTCAGATTATTCTAAAGACAAGATAAGTTTGAATGAAACAACTGATATATTTGAATGCATAAGAGCTGCAATAGAGGTTTTTGAAAACCAAGAGAATATTACAATAAATTATATCAATGAGTCAGAGGATACAATTTTGGTTTTGGGAGACAAACAACAATATATAAGAATCTTCAATAACTTAATAAAGAATGCTGTTCAAGCACTTTATGGTAAAGAAGATGGGATGATAGAAATTGAGGTAAGTCTGGAAAATGAGCAGTGCAGGATTTCAATAAAGGACAATGGCTATGGTATATCGGAAGAGAATCAAGCAATGGTTTTCTCTTCAGAGTTTACAACCAAGGTAGAGGGGAGTGGTTTAGGACTGTCAATTGTTAAAAGCATTATTGAGATAGTAGGAGGAAGGATTGATTTTGTTTCTCAGCAGGATAAAGGAACGAATTTTATTATTCATCTACCGGTATGGAAACCTTAATTCAATTAAAACGTAATTAATGATTACCAATATATAAAAAAATATTGTACTTTTGTAGATTATTACTAAGGAAAATAAGAAATAAATTAAATATATGAGAATCAAGAGTTTTTTTGTTTTTTTATTAATCAGCATTTCAAGTATAGGTGCATTTGCTCAGAAGCAAAGCCTAACAGAAAAGGCTGATGAGGCTTTCTATGCTCAACAATATACAATCGCAGTAGATTTATACAAAACAGCTTATGCCGATATTAGTTTAAATCGTCAAGAAAGAGATAGGATTTTGTTCCATCAAGCAGAATGTTATCGCTATATGGACGATAAGGACCAAGCAATTAAAACATATCAAAGGCTTGTTAAGGCAAGATACTATATCTCTCAGCCAAAGATATTCCTCCATATGGCAGACTTCCAACGCTTCAAAGGAGATTGGGACGAGGCTGAAACGAACTACAAGGAATACTTAAAGTTAGTTCCCAGTGATGAGCTTGCACAAAGAAGACTTTCCTCAATTGCACTTGCTAAAAGCTGGATGCAAAAGCCAACAAAGCATCAAATAAAGAACGAAAGAAATGTAAATACAGAATGGAATGAATGGTTCCCTAAGTTCTTAAAGCCAGATAATACCGATGAATTAATGTTTACTTCTTCTCGTTCAACAGGTGATGAATCATCAATGGACGTTTGGACAGGAGAGTTTCTTTCAAGCATCTTTACAACACAAAAACTTAAAAGCGGAGAGCTTTCTGAGGCAAATCCATTCGTGGAAATTGACGTTAATTCGGACAATGCCAACGAAGGAGAGCTTGTTATTCTTAGTAATGGTAAGCTAAAGAACTATTATTTTTCACGTTGTAATATTCTAAAAAACAAAGGACTTAATTGTGCTATCTTTAGCCGTCCGATACAACCAGCAAAAGGAAAGAAACAAAACAAACCTAAGGAAGCTCTAGGTAAGGCTGCAACTAGCCAAGATGCAGACCAAACCTTTGTAAAGCTTGACTTAGGAGACACTACCTATAACTACCTTCACCCAGCTGTTTCTTCTGACGAACTAACAATATACTTCTCATCAAACCGCCCTGGAGGACAAGGAGACTATGACCTTTGGAAAGCAACAAGAGAGAATACGAACGAACCTTTCTCAAGCGTAACCAATTTAGGAAAACAAATAAATACAGAAGGCAAGGAGCAGTTCCCAACACTTCGTTCCGACACAAGACTTTATTATTCCTCTGATGGTCTAGCAGGACTTGGAGGATACGATTTGTTTTACACAGAATACAAGAATGACGAGTGGACAGAACCTGTTAACCTAAGATATCCAATAAACACTCAATACGATGAAATTGGTATTATCTTTAATCCTAACGAAGACGAGTCAATTGCAGCAGAGGAATCAGGATATATATCTTCAAATAGAGCAGGTGGAGTTGGTGGAGATGATATTTATTCATTCTATCGTGCACCTATGCTTTTCACCATTAAAGGCTTGGTAAGAGATGACAAATCAATGCAACTTGTTGAAGGAGCTAAAGTGAGGTTAATTGGTTCGGACAAGTCATCAGTTGAAACTCGTACAGATAGAAATGGTGGATTTGAGTTTACAGAAACCCAAGTAAAGTATAATGTTAATTACACAGTTCAAGTATCTCAAATAGATTATATGAACGAGGAAGCTAACGAATCAACAGTAGGCTTAACCACAAGCAAGGATCTTGTTCGTGATTTTCGCTTAAAGCCAATTGCAAAAGAGCCAGTAGTACTTCCTGAAATACGTTATGATTTAGCAAAATGGGACTTGAAAGACCAATACCTTGACTCACTTTCTGACCTATTAGTTGTTTTAGTTAATAACCCATATTATGTAATTGAACTTCGCTCACACACCGATATTAGACCTTTCCCTCAAGTAACAAACGACACCCTTTCGCAACGTAGGGCGGAGGCTGTTGTTGATTTCCTTTATTCAAGAGGAATTGATCGTGAAAGATTAATCCCTAGAGGATATGGCGATAGAATACCAAGAACCTTATTAAGAGATACCGAATCAGATTTCAATGGCAAACAATACATATTCCCAAAAGGAGTTACACTAACCGAAAGCTATATAAATTCTCTTAAAACACATGGAGAAAGAGAAGCAGCACATCAACTTAATCGCCGTTCTGAATTTAGAATAGTTAGAACCGATTATGTTCCTTCAGAAATGCTAGATAGCCTTGAAGATGCAGCTCTTAACAAACCAATTGTTGATATGGTGAAAGGCAATAAACCACTTCCAATAACAAATGTTCCAATTATTTATTCTGACAACAACATAAAACTAACAATGATTAATGGTAATAAGTCAATGCTATATATGATTCTTAATGGAGCTAATGTTCCAGTTGTATATGATGAAAGATACCGTGATGCAGCTGTTATGGACTGGGATGTAGCTATGAATTTCCTTCTAAGTGGCAGGATAACAAAAGATGATTTCCGAGATAAAGATAAAGCATTCGACAAAGAAGGTAATATCTTAGACGAATCAGTTCTCACTTTCAAAACCGCATTTATTGGCAAACATAGTGCAGATAAGTACGAGGTTTTAGTTAAGAAAGGAATGACAGAAAAGATGATAGTAAATAAAAATGGTATAGCAAACTTTGGAAGATTTACCTTAGACAAAGCAAAAGCAGAACTAATATTCGAGAATTAGAAAACCAGTATTCCGAGCCCTCGAAACCCAAACAAACGAAAAGACTTGACCAAAAATCAAGTCTTTTTCTTTTTCTTAGATGTTTTAAACTAAGAGTTAGAAAATTAATACGCTGTAATAATAAATTAAAACGCCACTTTAAGAAATTAAAACGAAGAAAGAATTTCTTGAATCAAAGAAAGGATTTGCTGAAACGAAGATCCAGCAAAATACTATAAAGAAGGGAGAAAATAATAAAAAACAATGTATCTTTGCACGCCTTATTGATATGAAGAATATAAAACTAGAACAAAAAATTGGGTTTGATCAAATACGTCAATCCATTAAAGATAACTGCCTGAGCTTAGGTGGAGAAGGTTTTGTCGATAGAATGGAGTTTTCCTCCAACTACGAGAAAATACTTTCTTTACTTAATATGACTGAGGAATTACGTCAAATTTTTGTTACAAATCAAGTTTTCCCTTCATCCAACTACTTCGATATGAGAATTGAGCTTGAAAGACTAAGACTTTTAGGCACATTTATCTCTCAGCCAGCACTTTTTGACTTAAAATCTTCATTACACACAATAAATGAGTGTTTAAACTTCTTTTTAAAGGCAGACCCTGAGAAATATCCAACATTAAAGGCTTTGTCTAAAGATATTTATGTAGATAAAGACATATTAATTCGTTGCGACCGATTAATTGATGAAAAAGGATTGTTTTTCGATAATGCTTCTGAATATTTAGCTATAATTCGTTCGAATAAGAGGAAAAAAATCAATGAAGTCGATAAAAGAATTCAAAAGATACTAGTTTTATCGAAGAAAGAGGGTTGGAGCGTTGACGATACTGAAATTACAATAAGAAATGGACGCTTGGTTATTCCAATTTCTTCAGCAAATAAAAAGAAGATTAAGGGATTTATTCACGATGAATCTTCAACAGGACAGACCTCTTATATTGAACCAGCTGAAATTGTTGAGTTAAATAATGAGGTTAGGGAGCTAGAACTTGAAGAAAAAAGAGAAATAGTTAAGATTTTAACTGAATTTACAGAGTTTATTCGTCCTCAAATAGATATTTTAAAACAGGCATATTATTTTCTTTCTCAAATAGACTTTATTAGAGCTAAGGCGAAGTATGCAATGAAAATTAGGGCTGGAAAACCAATTGTGGAGAATAAAACTCTAATAAATTGGTATGATGCACGCCACCCACTACTCGAAAGAACACTTGAAAAGAACGCCAAAGAAATTGTGCCTTTAAGAATAAGCCTTGATGAAAAAAGAAGGATACTTATAATTTCAGGACCAAATGCGGGCGGGAAGTCAGCATGCTTAAAAACAGTTGGGCTTTTGCAATATATGCTTCAATGTGGATTATTAGTCCCTATGCGAGAGACTTCCGAAACTGGACTTTTCCCTTCAATGTTTATTGATATTGGAGATGAGCAGTCGCTTGAAAACGACCTAAGTACATATTCTTCTCATCTTTTGAATATGAAGAAACTATGTGAAGGGGCAGACGACAAAACCTTGTTTCTTATAGATGAGCTAGGAACAGGAACCGACCCTGTGATTGGAGGAGCTATTGCAGAATCTGTTTTGCAGCATCTAAATAATAAGAAATCATACGGAGTAGTAACAACACATTATTCCAACCTTAAGCTTTTGGCAGATAGGGAAGAGGGAATCATTAATGGAGCAATGCTTTTTGACCAAAACAATATGAAACCCCTATATAAATTATCAATAGGGCGTCCTGGTTCTTCCTTTGCTTTCGAAATTGCACAAACAATTGGCTTACCAAGGTCAATAATCGATAGTGCAACAGATAAAATTGGGACCTCTTATCTCGATTTCGAACAACAGCTTCAACAAATGGAGGTTGAAAAAATAAGTATAAAGAAAAAACAACAAGAGCTAGGTGTTCAGGATGAGCTACTTTCGGAGGTGCTTAGTAAGTATAATAAACTAAGTCAAGACTTAGATGCTGAGAGAAAAGCCATAATAAAACAAGCTAAACTTGAGGCAAAAGAAATACTTCTTAATGCAAACAAAAAGGTAGAAAATACCATTTCGCAGATTAAGGAGATAAATGCAGAAAAAGAAAGAACTCAAGAAATAAGGGAGAGTTTTAGGCAGGAGCAGGAGGGTATTGATACGGATATAAGAATAATTGAGCAAGAGGAAAAGAAAGTAAAAAATAAACAAAAGACTCCTCAGCCAAATAAAGATATAGGAGTGAGGGTTGATTATTCACCTCTGGCAATTGGCGATATAGTTAAAATTGGAGATGATAATAATTTTGTAGAAGTTGTTTCAATAAGAAGAAACAAGGTTGAGGTTATAAGTGGAAGTGTTAAGATGACAATTGATAAGAATAGCGTTGTGAAAGTTGATAAGAAGGCTTATTTGAAACAAAAGTCTAAAACATATTCACCATCTTCAAATAGATTTGTATCAATTATTGATGAATTAAACGATAAGAGAAAAGATTTTAAGAACCAATTAGATTTAAGAGGGGAGAGAGCAGAAATAGCGATTGATAAGGTTGGGAGCTTTATTGACCAAGCAAGACTTTTGGGAGAGAGAGAGTTATCTATTCTTCATGGAAAGGGGACAGGAATTTTAAAAATGGTTATTAGGGAATTTCTAAGAACGCATTCCGAGGTAAGCTCTTTTAAATCAGCACAAGTTGAGTTTGGAGGAGAAGGAATAACATTGGTAACACTACATTAGAAAACTAAAAAACTATAAAAAAGTAAACAAATAGCCACCTTATGGTGTTTATAACATGAACGCAATTAAATATTTGAGATATGAAAAAGAATTTTA
>DUQY01000056.1 GCA_012837565.1 Bacteroidales bacterium
AGAGATTAATCTTCCTGTTGTTGGAAAGATTAATTTGAAGGGTCTTTCTATTGAAGAGGCAAGAAATAAGATAGAGAAAAAGGTTGCAGAATGGATAGTTGACCCAGTTGTTATATGTAAGATGGTTAGTTTTAAGATATCTATTCTAGGTGATGTTAATCGTCCTGGAACATATACTTTTTACCAAGATAACGTTAGCATATTCGATGTTGTTTCTGCAGCAGGAGATTTATCTTATTATGGAAATAGGGAAGAGGTTAAAATTATTAGGAAAACTTCTACTTATGACGAGATAATCAAGGTTGATTTAAGGGATGTTGATGTTTTGAAAAATCCAATTTATTATCTTCAACCAGGAGATATTGTTTATGTTAGATCTAATAAAACAACTAAGAGTCTAAGCTATTTTAGTCAACCACTTGCTACGCTTACATCTTCACTTTCTTTAGTAGCAACAATTGTAACACTAGTATTCGCATTAAAAAAATAATAATTCATGGCTGAAGTTAATAACAATAATAACAATAATAATATTGAAGAAGAGTCTTCAATAAATTTAAAAGAATTATTATTCGTAATGCTTAATAATTGGCATTACTTTATAATTTGTATTGTAGTTTCAATTCTGATTTTCTTTACAATAAGTAAGTTTTCAACACCTCAGTATGAAGCTAAGGCTACAATTCTTATTAAGAACAATGAAAATGCACTTTCTCAGCTTTCATTGCTAGATAATAGTTTTGGTGGTGGCAATAAATCAAATTTTCAAAATGAGATTGGTCAAATTCAATCTTACACAATGACTAAGAGAGCTGTTAAGTCATTAGACTTATATGTTAACTACTACCAAAAATCTAATTTTCAAAAGATAGAGATTTATAAAGATTCTCCTTTTTTAGTTGAGTTAGACATGTTCAAACTTCAAACTGTTGAGCATCCTATTAAGGTTGAAATCCTTTCTAAGGATAAGTATATTCTTTCCTACGATTCAAAAGAGAATGCTCGTCAGTATGACTATGGTCAAGATATGTTATTGGAAGACAAGATAAACTTTAAAGGAAAAAACAAAACACTAGCATTCGGTGAATGGTATGAGAGTGATGGGATGAAGTTTAGATTATTGATGAGAGATGAAGTTAATAGTAGTTCTGATTATACTAACATTGATTATTATTTTGTTATCAACGACTTAGATTTAATAACTAAAGACTTTCACTCCACTCAAATAGACCTTATAAACAAAGAGTCAACTATTATTAATATAGCATTTAAGTATCCAAACCAAAAAAAGGCTGTTGACTATATTAATATGCTTTGTAAAATTTATATAGATATTACTTTTGAGGAAAAGAACTATATGAACACAAGTACAATAAAGTTCGTTGATGCTCAAATTAGTAATATTGCTGACTCACTTGCCAATGCCGAAATAAAGAGAGAAGAATTCCAAGTAAAAAACAATTCAATAGACTTAGGAGGAGATGCAAAATTCTTATTTGATAAGGCTAATGAATTAGAAACAAAACGTGCTGAAGAATATGCCAAAACACAATACTACGATTATCTTGCTAAATATATAAGTTCAGCAGATATGGATGATGGGGTTGTTGCTCCTGCTGTTATGGGTATTGAAGATCATCTTCTCAATAATTTAGTTAAAGAATTAGCTACAAGATTGACGTTGAAAAAATCAATGTCCATAACAACTACACCAAAGAACGTTCAATACCAAAAGATAAATTCTGAAATAAATAGTTTAAAGAGTCAGATTGAAGAAAATATTAGAAGTTTAAAAAGAGTTTCAACATTAGCCAGCAACGAGACTACTCGACAATTAAATATCTTCAATACAGAATTAAATAAGCTTCCTTCAACTCAAAGAAACCTAATCAATATCGAGAGACAATTTAAGTTTAATGATGAGATATATACATTCCTATACCAAAAAAGAGCTGAGGCTGAAATTGCAAGAAACTCTGCACTCCCAGATCACAAGATAGTTGATGAGGCAAGGGTTGCCCTTAAGGTATATCCAAAGACTGCATTAAACCTTATGATAGCAATCTTGCTTGGACTTCTTGCTCCTGCCCTATACATATTTATTCGTTTCCAAATGAATAACTTAATAGAATCAAAGGCTGATATTGAAAAGATATCTAAGGCTCCAATAATTGGTTATATACCAAGAATACCAGAAAACGAAAGCAAGCTAGTTGTTTTTGCTAAGCCTAAGTCTCAAATAACTGAAAGCTTTAGATCAATTAGAACAAATATAAAATACATTGTTGGTAAGGGAAAGAATCAAGTTATCTTAGTTTCTTCTGCAATGCCAAGTGATGGTAAGAGTTTCATTTCAATGAACCTTGCTTCAGTTATTTCCTTATCAGGACATAAAACAATTATTATTGGATACGATTTACGTAAACCTAAACTTCATCATTTCTTTAACTTAAAGAATAATGCAGGTCTTTCAACATATCTAATAGGCAAGGATAGTCTTGATGAAGTAATTCAACATACAGAATTCAATAATTTAGATATTATTGCATCAGGTCCAATTCCTCCAAACCCATCTGAACTAATAGACTCAGACGAAAATGCAGAACTTATTAAAGAGTTAAGAAAGAGATACGATGCAATAATCTTCGATACTCCTCCAATCTCTCTTATTACCGATGC
>DUQY01000057.1 GCA_012837565.1 Bacteroidales bacterium
CTTTAGGAGAACACCATGTCGTGCTCCATTACCAATTCCTGCAACATTTGAAACAGGCACACCAATAACCAATGCTCCAGGGCATCCAAGTACTAATATAGTTATTGCTAATTCAATATCTCTTGAAATCAGAAATACTAAAGTAGATAAGATTAAAACTGCTGGGGTATAGTATTTAGAGAATTTATCTATAAATCTCTCTGCCTCTGATTTTGAATCTTGAGCTTCTTCAACTAATTCAATGATCTTACCAAAAGTAGTGTCTTCACCTACACGATCAGCAACAATTTGAATAGTTCCATTTTCTAAGATGGTTCCAGCATACACACCAGAGTCCTTCTTTTTAGTAGTAGGAAGGGATTCACCAGTAATACTAGCTTCATTAATATGTCCTTCCCCTGATAAAACTGTACCGTCAACAGGAACTTTTGCTCCAGTTTTAACAAGTAGAATGTCACCAACATCAACTTCATCTACTTCAACTTCCTCAAATTCACCATTCTCCATCTGTTTTAAAGCACTCTCAGGAGCCATCTCCGTTAATTCTTTAATAGCCGAGCGGGTTTTATTAAGTGTCCGCAGCTCCAGATAAGCTCCAAATAGGAATAAGAATGTTACTATTGCTGATTCTTCAAAGTTTCCAATGAATAATGCTCCTATTACAGCTATTGTAACTAAAACATCTATACTAACAACCTTTACTTTTAGAGCTTGATATGCTTGTATTGCAATAGGCATAACGCCTAATATAGATGCAATAAGCAATGCCCATGTAAATATATCCTCGTTTTTAAATCCTAATTTACTTATAAACGCCAAAGCAATAAGAATTCCACCTACTACTGTTATGTGGTTCTTCCTGCCTAATATAAATTTCTGCACTTTACACTCCTCCTTCTCAAAAATAATCAGTTATTTAACAAGTTACCACTTTGAGGCAACTCAAAAAACTGGAAGAACAAGGGAATTCACACCTTTGTGTGGATTTCGTAGTTCTTCAGTGTGAAAGTTTATCTTTCACACTGTGATGATGTTGCATCTTCACATTATGCTGAATATGCTTTATCTACTTCTTCTAGCATGTTATATACTGCTTCATAACTTTCACATACATCTCCAGGTACTTTATAGTTATCTGTGATCTGACGTAATTGTGAAAACTCTTCATTAAGTTCAGGCTTTTCTACTCTTGCTTCTTTGGATTTCTTTATTATAGTTTCAAACACTTTTCGAACATCATGAAACTCAGGATGATTAGCTCCATGAACTCGGTCTACGATTGCTACATATTGTTCTAATCTCTTAAAATTGTTTTCCTTTGCTTGTTTGAATGTTAATTGATTTGCCATATTATATTCCCTCTTTCTTTTATTTTTTATTTTGTTTGTTTTGTTTTCCTTAACTTCTGATTATATTGTATCAAGGTTTTATATTAATTAAATTGATCTACATCAAGAATATTGATTTATATTCATTCTTTTTTAGTCTTAATGGTTTTAAACAAGAATATACAAAAAAGGTGTTGCTCCTAATCATCCTAAGGATTTACCTTGGTACGATTGGGAACAACACCTATATAAGAGCAATAAAAAATAGCGAAGGAGGGATTTGAACCCCCGACACCGCGGGTATGAACCGCGTGCTCTCGCCAACTGAGCTACTTCGCCGGACAACGAATTTCATTATATATAGTTTTAATAATATTGTCAATGGTTTTTATATGACTATTCTTCATCTTTTGATTCTAATATAATCTCATCCTCATAAACAAGGCCAAGCTTCTCCCTAGCTATATCCTCTATATAGCCTTTTGTTTGAACATATGCTTTTAGGTTTTTAATCTCTTCCGCGTCTTCCTCTTGTTCTTGAATCTGACTATTAAGCTGCTCTATCTTAATTTCAGCTTGTTTGGTTTTTTTCTCAAGATCAATTGTTTTATAAGCAATTATTCCAAATAAAAGTAAAACCACAAACGCAATAAGACCTATGCCTGTCCCTTTTTTATGCTTTCTTCTCAAACCCATCAACCATGCCTTTCCTCGATACCTGCAAACTTTGGGCCAAAGGCACAAATACCATAGCCCTTACAAGTCTATTTTTTCTAATTCTACTATCTTTTTATCATTAGCTTTTGCTTTCATTAATTCTTTATCTCGCTTTTTGGCTTCAGCCTTTGCCCTTTTACTTTCCAGTTTTGTGCTTTTTCTTCTATCTCTTATAGCTTTCTTTTTTTGTATCCTAGCATTTAATGCTATTCTAACTGATTTATGTAGCTTTTTCAATCTAATTAAAACAAAGTTAATAAGGTATAAGCCTATCTTCTTTATTTTCTTAAGGATAAAGCCAAAGGGTTTTAATAAGTACTGTATAAGCTTTGTAAACAATTTTACAATGAGATCACTGAATATATAATGATATGCCACCATTCCTAGTGCCATTCCCATTATAGAGAATCCTCTAATAATTCCATCATTTTCACGATATATCATAGAAAATATGAAGATACTGCTAGCAACCCAAAATATTAGGTCTTCTATACCTATAAGCAAAGTCTTATGCTTAATTAATCTTCTTAATATTCTAAGACAATCATATGCTAATAAAATAATAGCACCCCAGAGAATCGATATTAAAAAAAACATTAGCTCGACTATTATATCCTTATTCACAATAAAACCATTCCTTTAATCACAGTCTGCAATATTTGTGCCTTCGCACAAATTTGTGTTTGAAAGATTTATCTTTCAAACTAGTCTCCTACTTAAACAATCTACCAAATAATGATTCTCCTGAC